>JAFUIT010000076.1 GCA_017468345.1 Clostridia bacterium | reverse complement strand
GTACGTTTAACGGGTTATTGCCGAAATTGAACGACAATTTCATTTCCACGCTCGGATATACCGTCTTGTTTTTGATTATCTACGAAGTGTGGGCGTTGATTACGTCGGCTTTGCTGTTTTTGGTTTCGTTGATTCCCAACGCGATCGCGGTATATATCGTTGCGCCTTTGATTTTCATTGTTATGCACGTGGTATTGCTGTATGCGATCGGCGCGATCTATCTTTGGTTGCCGTGTATGCAGATCACGGGTTTTCCCACGATGGAAGCGTTGCAATATTCGTACCATCTTTTAACGCCCGTCAAGTGGGGGATTTTGGGCGGTCAAATTTTTGCCCTGCTTGCCACGGAAGGATTGATCGTGCTGTGTGCGATGTATTTGCCCAACTTTATCCTTTTCACGATATGGTCGACGGTACTGTTTACGGCATTGTTGCTGTTCTATTGCGTACGCATGATGATCACTTATTTTGACCGCGATCAAATCGAACGTGCGGATCTTCGCAAATACTATTAAGGAGAACGAGTATGAGATTTGGAAACAGTTTCCGCTTATTGATGGAAAATTATAAACACGCGTTCAAATTGCTCTTATACAATTTAATTATGACTGTGGTCACGGTTGCGCTGTGCAGTGCTTTCGTGTTGCCTGAACTTATGGAAATCGCAAGCGAACCGGTCGCGCAGGAGCTTGGGGAAAATTTCAAAAACATTTTCCTTTCCCTCGTATCGCCGAAGCTGGAAGAACCCGTCTATTATATCCAAAAAGTATTTGGCGAGGGGGGGAACTTGAAACAGCTTTTCGACTTGATTATAACGATGCGTATCGAATTGATTTTCGTTTGCCTCGGCTGTGTTCTCGTGTATCTTATCAAACGTTTTGTGGATACGTTGGTCTATTTCACGATCGGCAGTATGCTGAACGACAAAATGGCGACGTACACGGACACTTCTTTCTCTACGGCGTTCGTTGCAAATCTTGGCAAGGCAAGCGCATACGCGGCTTTGTACGTACCCGTGGTATTCTTATTTGACGTAGCTACGCTGACGATTTGTTTTATTATGCTGCGTTATCTGCCTTTGTTGGCGGCATTGTTTTTATCCATGACGCTGGTCGTTGCGGTACAGTCGTTAAAACTCACCTTTACCGGTCCTTGGATGCCGGCAATGACGTCGGATAACAAGCGTTTGGGCGAGGCGCTCCGTTACAATGATAAGCGCGAAAAACGCCAAGTTAGCAAAATGCTTTCCCTTTACGCTGTAACCGTGTATTTGATCATCATTTTAAACGTAATGGCGGTATTGTTTACGTTCGGCAGCGCGTTGCTTCTTACAGTCCCCACGTCGTATCTTTTGTTGATTTGCGAACAGCACGTCAATTACTATACGATGAAAGGTAAAAAATACTTTATCACCTATGAAAAAATTGCAACGAATCCCGATCACGGCGACAGCGAGCATTTCTTCGAATATATTGAGGAAATGGAAAAGGAAGCGGAAGAAATTGCGGTTGTAAACGAAGAAAAGAGCGAATAAAATAACGAAGATATATTTTTTGGAGGAACAAATGGATTATCAGGCGAAGTATCACGAGTGGTTGGCAAGTCCCGTCTTATGCGATGAGGGAAGAAAGGAACTGGAAAGCTTAAAAGGGAACGAAAAGGAGTTGGAATACCGTTTCGGCGGCGAAATGGAATTCGGTACGGCAGGTATGCGCGGCGTCATCGGTTACGGTATCAATATGATGAACGTTTACACCGTTATGCGTGCGACGCAGGGCTTGGCGGAATGGATTAAAACCCTTTCGGCTGACGAGCAGGCGCAAGGCGTTGTCATTTCCTACGATACGAGAAGAAAATCGGAAGAATTTGCAAAGGCGGCGGCTGGCGTTTTGGCGAAAAACGGTATCAAAGCTTACCTTTTCGACGACGTACATCCCGTACCCATGCTCTCTTATGCGGTGCGTTATCTTGGCACGATCGCAGGGATCATGATCACGGCAAGCCACAATCCTAAGGAATACAACGGTTACAAAGTATACGGCGCGGACGGCGCGCAGATGTCCCCTGAGGATACGGAAAAAGTCGTTTCGTTTATCAATCAAATCGACGATTACCTCTCCGTAACGGCGGAAGAAAACAGCGATTTGATCTTGCCCGTACCCGCAAAACTCGATGCGGATTACATTGAAGAACTTTCCAAACTCACCCTCTCGAAAGAGGCTGTGGAAAAGTGCGGTAAGGATTTGAAACTCGTTTATACTCCCGTACATGGTAGCGGCTATGTGCCCGTTACGACGATATTGAAAAAGCTTGGCATCAACACGACGGTGGTGGAAGCGCAGGCGATGAAGGACACCGAATTTTCTACGGTAAAAGTACCCAATCCCGAATTTAAAGAAACCCTTTCGATGGGGATCGCGCTTGCAAACGAAATCCATGCGGACGTGGTATTCGGTACTGACCCCGACTCCGACCGTTTGGGCGTTGCGCTGAAGGACGACAACGGCGAATTTGTCGCGCTTTCGGGCAATCAAGTGGGGATTTTATTGCTCGATTACATTTTGACCCGCCTTGCGGAAGATAAAGCGATGCCTGCTAACGCGGCGGTGGTAAAATCCTTCGTTACGACGGGTATGGCAAAAGCGCTTTGCGACGATTACGGCGTGACCTTGTACGAAACGCCCGTTGGGTTCAAATTTATCGGTGAAAAAATCAAGCAGTGGGAACGCGACGGAAAACATACTTACATATTTGGCTTTGAGGAATCCTGCGGGTACTTGCGCGGTACGCACGCAAGGGACAAAGACGCGGTCGTTGCGTCCATGCTCTGCGCGGAAATGGTTTGCTACTATACCTATATCGGTAAGACGGTATACGGTAGATTGCAGGAAATTTACGCAAAATACGGCTACGTTTTGGACAAAAACGTGTCCATTCAGTACTCCGGTTTGAACGCGATGAAAGAAATGAACGCGGTCGTAGACGGCTTAAAGAGTATGAAACCTGCGGCTTTTGCGGGGCTTGAGGTAGTGGCAATCCGCGATTACAGCGCGGCAAAACGGACGGTTTTGGCAAGCGGTAGCGTAGAGGAAATGGATATTCCCAAATGCAACTGCGTATATTACGAACTGGCAGGCGGCTCGTTCGTATGCGTTCGTCCCAGCGGCACCGAACCGAAACTGAAAATTTACTACTCGTTAAAGGCGAAAGACGAGGCGGCGGCAAATGCAAAACTTGTTGAATTGCAAGCGGACGTCAACGCTCTGCTTGAAAAAGCGAAAAACTGATGATAACGACCGTTCTTAAAAAGGACGGTCTTTATTTTTGAAACTTTCGCTTAATAAAACAACGAAAGAATACCAAAAAACCGTGAAAGAATTTCTATTGTATTCACCCGCGCGCATGATATAATAAAGGCAAATAAAAATAGGAGTACTTTTATGAAATTACCCGTTTTAGACAAAAACTTTTATCCTATGATCAAAGCGCTCAACGATTTCGACGCAGAAGTCAAAAAGAGCGGTAAACCCGTAGCGGTAACGTTGGTTGCGGAACGCAGCGGCGGATACAACTACGTATATAAATACGACGCTTTGGCGGACGGGATCAACGACGCGCTCAATTTCCGCGTGGCTGAACGTTTGGCAAAGACGATTTTGTGGGTTGTCGGCGGCTTTAAAATTTCCGTTGCAGGCAGTAAATCCATTTACGAATATTTGAAAAAAGCTTACACGATGGAAGGTTTGCGTGCGTTCGACGTCGAGTTTATGAGCGGCGTTTACGAAAGACCTTTCGAAGTGGAATGGTTGGAAGAAAACGAAATTCCCGAGCAGAAAAACGCGTCTATCCGTGTTGGCGGATATTTGGACGGATGCCGTATCGGTTTTGACGCGGGCGGGTCGGATAGAAAGGTCAGCGCGGTCATCAACGGCGAAGTCGTTTACAGCGAAGAAGTCGTTTGGAACCCCAAGACGACGGAAGATCCCACTTATCACTACAACGAAATTTTGACGGCGATGAAGACGGCGGCGTCCAAGATGCCTACGGTCGACACGATCGGCGTGTCGTCGGCAGGCGTATACGTAGACAACAAGATCATGGTTGCTTCGTTGTTTATCAAGGTGGATAAAAAGCAGTACGGCGATTACGTGAAGAATATGTACATCAACGTCGCGAAGGAAATGAGCAAGGAATACGGCAAGGAAATTCCTTTGGAAGTAGCAAACGACGGCGACGTTACGGCGCTTGCAGGCGCGATCGATTTGAACGACAACGGCGTTTTGGGTATTGCGATGGGTACAAGCGAGGCTGTCGGTTATATCAGCATGAACGGCGGTATTAACGGTTGGTTATCCGAGCTTGCGTTTGCGCCCGTGGATTTCAACGAAGGGGCTATGCAAGACGAATGGAGCGGCGACTTCGGCGTTGGCTGCAAGTATTTCTCGCAAGACGCGGTTATCAAACTTGCAGAAGCCGGCGGTCACAAGTTCGCGGACGGGCTTACCCCCGCGCAGAAGTTGAAAGAAGTGCAGGCAATGATGGAAAATGGCGACGCTTTGGCGGCGCAAATTTACGAAGATATCGGCGTGTATCTCGCGCACACCATTCCTTTCTATGCGAAATTCTACGATATCAAACACATGCTGTTGCTCGGTCGCGTTATGGGCGGCAAAGGCGGCGATATTATTCTTGTAACGTGCAAGAAGGTGTTGGCGGAAGAATACCCTCAATTTGCAGGGCTTGACATCGGTTTGCCCGATGAAACCAACCGCCGCGTAGGGCAGAGTATTGCCGCTGCGTCCCTTCCTGCAAGCAAGTAAAATTTGAGGAATACACAAATGAAATGTTTTAAAAATGTAACCGTCTACGTAGGCGGTGAAGGTGTAAAAAAATGCACCGTATGCTTTGATGAAAAAATCGAAAAAATTTCCCGTTGCGGCGTCAAAGGTGCGGAAGAAATCGAACTTCCCGAAGACGCGATCGTACTTCCCGGTTTCGTGGACGAACATATCCACGGTGCGGGCGGTAGCGACGGAATGGACGGCACGGTGGAAGATATCGCGATCATCGCAAAGACGATTGCGGCGGAAGGTACGACTTCCTTCCTCGTTACGACCATGACGCAAAGCCCTGAAAATATCACGAAGGCGATGCAGGCGGTGAAGGCATATCGCGAGGCGGACTCTGAAGAAGGGGCGCGCGTTGTCGGCGTGCATTTGGAAGGTCCGTTTATTGCGGCGGCGCATAAGGGCGCTCAGCCTTTGGAATACGTAAAAGCCCCCGATATCGAGGTGTTTGACAGCTATAATGCGGCAAGCGGCAACGCGATCCGCATCGTAACGCTTGCCCCTGAAGTGGAAGGCGCGGAGGCGTTTATCCGTCATTTGACGGAAAACGGTATCGTATCGTCCATCGGGCATACGGGTGCGAAATATCCCGATATTGAAAAGGCAGTCGCTTGCGGCGCGAGCAACGTAACGCATACTTACAACGCGCAAAGCGCACTCCATCACCGTGAAATCGGTACGGTGGGCAGCGCGATGTTGCTTGACGATTTAAACTGCGAATTGATTGCGGATACAATCCATGTTTCCGTACCTGCTATGCGCCTTTTGGTGAAAAATAAGCCTTTGGACAAGCTGACGCTGATCACGGACGCGATGCGTGCGAAAGGTATTCCCGACGGAGTAAGCGAACTCGGCGGACAGGTCGTATACGTGAAAAACGGCGAGGCTCGTTTGGAGGACGGTACGCTTGCGGGCAGTGTTTTACGCATGAACCGCGCCGTCCAAAATATGGTGGAAAAGGTGGGCGTGCCTTTTACGCAGGCAGTCGATTATGCAACGATCAATCCTGCGAAAACCTTAAAAATCGATCGCGAGGCAGGCAGTATCGAGGTTGGTAAACGCGCCGATTTCACGGTATTGAACGCAAATTACGACGTTCTTATGACCGTTCGCGGCGGCAAAGTCATTTACAAAGCGTAAATATCAAAAAAAGGGAAAGAGTCCGAAAATTTCGGGCTCTTTTTTATATGCGCATAGGTCGGTTTCCAAAATCATATTTATGAAAGAGAGAGGTTTTTAAATTTTTTTAAAAAAATTTAGAAGAAACACTTTCAAAAGCGTAAAAAATATGCTACAATAGGAGGGAGCGCGTTTTTGTACGGACAAATTTTTAAGGAACAGCCTTTCGATTTCACCAAACACAGCACGATCGGTTGCGGCGGAGTGGCAAAACAAGCCTTTTATCCAAAAAACGAAGAAGAAACGAGGTTTTTGCTTGACAAACAGCCAAACGGCTGGGTTGCGGTGGGCAACATGAGCAACGTTTTACCGTCCGACGACGGCACGGATAAAACGGTGATTTGTACGAAAAAACTGACGGAAATCCAACCGTCGGAGGACACGGTTTACGTGTCGGCAGGCGTTACCAGCGGAGCGCTGTTGCGTTTTATGCGCGACGAAGGATACGGCGGCGCAGAATTTTTGGCAGGGATACCCTGCACCGTAGGCGGCATCTTGTATATGAACGGCGGCGCGGGCGGTAAATATATTGCCGAACTTGTCGACCGCGTACGGATCGTGCGAGGCGGCGAGATTTTGAATTTACCCGCAAATGAATGTGAATATTTCTATAAAAACAGCGTTTTTATGCGGACGAACGATTTTATTCTCGGCGGAAATTTGCGCCTTAAAAAGGCAAAGAAAGAGGATATAGAAAAGTCGATAAAAAGTTGGCTGGATAAACGTGCGCACTTGCCCAAGGGAAAAAGTATGGGGTGCGTATTCAAAAACCCCGCGGGATATTCCGCTGGGGAATTGATTGAAAAGACGGGGCTGAAAGGCTTGCGTATCGGCGGGGCGAAGGTATCGGAGCTGCACGCAAATTTTATCCTCAACGACAAAAACGCAACGGCGAGGGAAATTACCTCGCTGATCGCGATCATCAAAAATGCAGTATACGCACAGTACGGTATTCTTTTGGAAGAAGAAATCCGTTATTTGAAATAGAAGGAGAACGCAGTGATTTTAACGGGAGATTATCATACCCATACGCCGTATTCCCACGGCAAAAATACAGTGGCGGAAAATGCCGAGGCGGCGGTCGATTTGGGCTTAAAGCAAATCGGTATTGCCGATCACGGCTTTTCGCACGTGGCGTTTGGTATCCGCCGCCGTCAAGTTGCGGCGTATAGGGCGGAATGCCAAGCCGCCGCGCAAAAGTACGGTATCGACGTGTTGGTGGGGATCGAAGCAAATATTCGAGGCATAGACGGCAAAGCGGATCTTACCCAAAAGGATTTTGAAAACTTTGATATCTACCTTTGCGGAAAACACGTTTTCATTTGGTATGACGGGTTTTGCGATATGCTTGCCTACGGCGGGGGGAATTTCAACGCGGACAAGTTTTGCAAAACGCCGCCAAAGCGTTTGATCGAGCGTAACACCAAGGCATATATCAACACCATAAAAAACAACCCGATCGACGCGGTGACGCACCTTAACTATATGTGTCCCGCCGATGCGTTGGAAGTTGCAAAATGCGCCGCCGATTACGGCACGTATATTGAACTGAATTCCAAAAAAACGCACTTGACGGACGACGAACTTTGCGAAATTGCGGCAAAAACTTCGGCACGGTTTATCATCGATTCGGACGCGCACAGTAAGGAACGAGTGGGGGATATTCGGTTGGTGGAACAGCAGTTAAACCGACTGCAATTCCCGATGGAGCGTATCGACAATATCGACGGCAGGTATCCGTCTTTCCGCTTTGCGGAATATAAATCCAAGATGTAACGGGGTGAAAATGAGCTTTACTTCGGACGTAAAAAGAGAAATTATCCACCGCGGTATCCGTACGGCGGCTGAAAAAAAGGCGGCACTGTCCGCTTTTGTTCGGACAAGCGGTTTCGTAGGAAGAAAGGACGGGAAACCCAGCTTTTTTATCGTGAGCGAAACGGAAAACGTGACCGAATTTTTCATGACGGCGTTTTCGGAAATTTTTGGGGCGGAATTGCTTGTGACCAACGCGACTATGGACCGTATGAGCGGCAGGGACAAGCTGCTGTTACAATGTCCCGTTGGGTATGCCGAGGAAGTGCTCCGCGCTTTGGGGCTTTTAACTGCAAACGGCAAGATTGAAGAAGGGATAGACGACGGTTTGATCGACGAGAACGAGGAGAAAATCGCTTACGTAAAGGGTGCGTTTTTGGGCGGCGGCAGTTGCACTGTACCGCGCGAAAGCGGCAGGACGGGATATCATCTCGAAATGGTATTTTCCGATAGGGAAACAGCGAGTGATTTTTGCGATTTGTTGGAAGAATTAGACCTGCTTGTGCGGCTTGTGGAACGCAAAGACACCTTTGTGGTGTATATAAAGAGCAAAGAAGTGATTTCCGATTTCCTTTCCGTCATCGGGGCGGAAAACGCGCTGAAAAAATTTTCCGCGCTCGTTGAAAAACGGGATCGGGCAAATCAAAGCAACCGCGCGCAAAACTGTATGGCGGGCAACGCCGACAAAGCGGCGATCGCGGCGGTAAAGCAGGTGGTCGCCATTGAAAAATTGAAAAAATCGAGCGTATTTTCCGATTTATCGGAGGAATTGAAACAAGTGGCGAACGCGCGTGTAAAGCATGCGGGAATGTCCTTGCAGGAACTTGCCGATTTTTTGAACATAAGCAAGAGTTGTTTAAATCACCGTATGCGGAAATTGATGGAACTTTCCGCAAAATGCGAAGAATAACGAAAAGAAGAACGGAAGAATTATGACGGATTTTGTACACTTACATTTACACACGGAATACAGCCTTTTGGACGGCGCGGCGAAGGTGGACGATTTGATCGACCACCTTGTTAAAAACGGCATCGACACCTGCGCGGTCACCGATCACGGTAATATGTACGCGTCCTTGTATTTTGCGGAAGAATGCGTGAAAAAGGGGATCAAATACATCATCGGTTGCGAGTTGTACGCCGTGGATAATCATTTGGAAAAGCGCCCCGGTAAAAACGAGCATATCGTTTTGCTTGCAAAAAACAAAACGGGTTATAAAAATATCGTAAAACTCGATTCTCTTTCGTACATTGACGGGTATTACGGCGGAAAACCGCGTATCAGCTACGACCTCATCAAACAGCACAGCGAAGGGGTCATTTGCCTTTCCGCTTGCTTGGCGGGTAGATTGCCTCAGCTTTTACTCCACGGCGATTACGAGGGGGCAAAAGCGTGGGCGCAGGAAATGAAAGGGGTCTTTGGAGAAGATTTTTACATCGAATTGCAGGACCACGGTATCGCGGAACAAAGACAAATCATTCCCGACCTCATCAAAATCGCACGCGAGTTAGACATTCAGTTGGTGGCGACGAACGACGTGCATTATATTGAAAAAGAGGACTGGGAAGCGCACGAAATTTTGTTGTGCATTCAGACGAAATCCACGCTTGCAAACCCCAAAATGCGGTTTGAGGAGCACGAATTTTACATGAAATCGGGCGATGAAATGTTGGAAATTTTCAACTACGTTCCCGAGGCGATCTCCAACACGCGCGTGATTGCGAATAAAATCGAAGAACCCGTATTTGACATTACGTCTAAAGGGGATCCCATTCGCGATACGTCGCTGATCCCTTTGTACAAACCGGACGACGGCTCGACCTCGCCCGAATATTTGACGAAACTCACGTGGGAAGGCTTGCCCAAGCGTTATCCCGAATTGACCGATACGATCAAGGAGAGAGCAAATTACGAGCTGGGCATCATCATCAGTATGGGCTTTGCCGATTATTTCCTTATCGTATGGTACTATATCAACTGGTCGCGGTTAAACGGAATTCCCGTAGGGCCGGGGCGCGGTTCGGGCGTTGGCAGTATCGTTGCCTATTCGATCGGGATCACCGACGTCGATCCCTTGAAATACGATTTGATTTTCGAGCGCTTCTTGAACCCCGACCGTGTATCCATGCCCGACTTCGACGTCGACTTCTGCACAAAACGCAGACATGAAACGATCGAATACGTGCGTGAAAAATATCACCCCGAAAACGTAGCGCAAATCGTTACGTTCGGTACGCTTGCTTCGCGCGCCGTTATCAAGGACGTTGGGCGTGTTATGGGCGTACCGTATTCGGAAACGGATAAGGTGGCAAAGCTGATGGACGGCAAATCGACGATCGGCGAATTGCTCGGCTTGAAAATTCCCAAGCTGGAAAAACAGCTTGCCGACCCCGAACTTTCGGAAGAAAAACGCGGGGAAATCGCGAAAAAACTGAAAGAACAAAAGGATAAGAAAAACTCCGAATTTATCGAAGTTTACGAAACGAACGAAGAACTGCACCGCGTTATCGACATGGGGTTAAAGTTGGAAGGCATGCCGAAAAACACCTCCGAACACGCGGCGGGCGTCGTTATTTGTAACAAAGTCCTTGCCGACAACGTGCCTTTGGCGCGTAACGGCGACGACATCGTTACGCAGTTCGATATGAAGGAAGTAGAGGCTGTCGGTATGTTGAAGATGGACTTCCTTGCTTTGACGACGCTGACGGATATTCAAAACACTTTGGAATATATCAAAGAGGGGCACGGCATCGAAATCGATTTCAATGAAATCGGTTTGGACGTACCCGAGGCATATCAGCTGATTTCGTCGGGGAATACGGACGCGGTGTTCCAGCTTGAACAAGGCGGCATGAAAAAGTTCATGAAAGACCTGCAACCCAACTGTTTGGAAGATTTGATTGCAGGTATTTCCCTCTACCGTCCGGGACCCATGGATTTCATTCCTACCTATATCCGCAACAAACACAATCCCGAAATGATCGTGTACGACACCCCTTATCTTGAACCGATTTTGAAAAACTCCTACGGGGTAATCGTGTATCAGGAACAGGTAATGCAGATATTCCAACAGCTTGCAGGCTATACCTACGGGCAAGCCGATCTCGTGCGCCGCGCCATGGCGAAAAAGAAGAAAAAAGAGCTGATGGAGCAAAAGGATAAATTCATCTACGGCGCGCCTGCGGAGGGGATTTCGGGGTGCGTATCCAAAGGGATTCCCGCGGAAGTTGCAGCAAAAATCTTTGGGGATATGGAAAGCTTTGCGTCCTACGCATTCAACAAATCGCACGCGGCGGCGTATGCGGTCGTTGCATACCGTACGGCGTATTTAAAGCATTTCTACCTGAAAGAATTTCTTGCGGGTATTTTAAACGATCGTATCGATAAGAGTGACGAAGTCGCAAAATATATCATGTATATGAAGGAGAAGAACATCGAAGTTCTTCCTCCCGATATCAACAAATCGAAAGACATCTTTTGGGTAGAAGGGAACGGCCTTCGTATCGGCTTGGGCGCGCTTCGCGGCGTCGGTCAGGACGCGATCGCGGCGGTTATCCGCGAAAGGGAAGAAAACGGTTTGTTTAAAGATTTTGCCGATTTTGTATCCCGTTGCGCAAAATATATCAATAAGCGTATCGTGGAAAGCTTGGTTTATGCAGGCGCGTTCGATTGCTTTGGTTATAACCGCGCGCAAGTGGCGGCGGTTTACGAAGAAGTATTGACCCGCGTCAATGCGATGGAAAAACAAAAGGGCGGCGCGCAAATTTCCCTGTTTGGCGAATTTATCGAAGAACAGGCAATCGATATCCGCTATCCGAACATTCCGGAATTTGAAACGATGGAAAAGCTGTCGAAGGAAAAATCCGTACTCGGCGTATACGTCAGCGGACACCCGTTTGAGAAATTCTTACCGTATTTCAAGGATAGAACGTTTAACTGTTCGATGCTGAACGACTACGAGGAGGACGAAGAAACGGGGAAAAAGACGTATCATGACGTACAAGACGGACAGCAGATCACCATGGGCGGCATGATTTCGGCGTTTAAAAAGCTGAAAACGCGCAGCGGATCGTTTATGGCGTTTGTGACGGTGGAAGACCTTTACGGCTCGATCGAATGCGTATGTTTCCCGAAAATTTACGAGCGTATCCGCAATTTCATGGAAAACGACCGCGTCGTTTCTTTGTCGGGTAAAATCAGTATCGAGGACGAAAAAGCGCCCGTTATTATCGTGGATAAAATGACGGAATTTACCTTAGACGAACCGATGGAAAGTAAACCTGCTCCTGCGGTGTACAATTCGGCGTTTGTCTATTCAAACGAACCTGTCAAACCGATTGCGCCCACGCCGAAACCCGATCTTCCCAAACGCTTATGGCTGAACATTTCCGATATCGAGGAGGCGGATTTGGAGGAACTGTTGGAAACGCTGTCTTTCTATCCCGGCGACACGGAGGTTTGCTTCGTGAAAAACGGCAAAAAAATGCTTTGCTCGGAAAAAGTAAATCCCAACAAGGCTTTGATGGCGGAGCTTTTCAGCTTTTTGCCCGAAAATTGTATAAAACTTGTCTAAAAATTGAAAAATCTATTGAAAAAGATTTGTTTTTTTAAAAAGATTTGCTATAATATGGTATATATGGACGAATGGTAAAAATCGTTGAGAGCAGTCCTATTATATCAACGAAGAGGTATACAGAATATGAAACGTATAGGTTTATTAACAAGCGGCGGCGACGCCCCCGGTATGAACGCAGCGATCCGTGCGGTCGTTCGCTCGGGTATTTATTTTGGCATGGAGGTTTACGGCATTGAACGCGGTTACGCGGGCTTGATCGGCGATAACGTCATGCCTATGGAAATGCGTAGCGTTTCCAACATCGTACAATGCGGCGGTACTCGTTTGAGAACGGCAAGATGCATGGAAATGATGACGGTAGAAGGGCAGAAAAAGGCTTTGGATACCTTGGAAAAACACGGCATCGAAGGCTTAGTCGTTATCGGCGGCGACGGCTCGTTTAGAGGGGCGAAAGTGCTCAGCGAATACGGCGTTCCCACCATCGGTATCCCTGGTACGATCGACAACGACCTCGAATATACCGATTATACGCTCGGCTTTGATACGGCGGTTAACACTTGCTTGGATATCATCAATAAATTGCGTGATACGATGACTTCGCACGAACGTGTTTCGGTCGTAGAAGTTATGGGTAGACATTGCGGTGATATCGCATTGTACAGCGGTATCGCGTCGGGTGCGGAAATCATCGTCGTTCCCGAAATCACTTTCGATATGAATGAAATCGTGTCCCGTATCAACCGTTCGCGTGCAAACGGGAAACACTCGAACATCATCGTCATTGCAGAAGGGGTTATGAGCGCGGAAAAATTCGCAAATCAGTTGCAGTCGGTTACCGAATATTCCGTTCGCCCGACCTGCATCGGTCACGTACAGCGCGGCGGTTCGCCGTCCATGTCCGACCGTATGCTTGCGGCGCAGTTCGGCAACAAGGCGGTTCGTTTGTTGAACGAAGGTATCGGCAACCGTGTGGTTGGTATCCGCGATAATAAAATTATCGATATGGATATCATTGAGGCGGTTTCGATGAAAAAGACGTTCAATTACGAATTATATGAAACGTTGCAAATGATTTCTTTGTAAAAAAGAGAAAAAATAAGGTTGCGGTAAGCGACCTTATTTTTTTGCATAAAAATTTTGTTTTGCTATTGAAATTTTTGGGTATCTATTGTATAATATAATTATAGGCGCACAATGGCGCGGTAAGGGGAATTTTTTTAATGATATTGACGGTGTGTATGAGTCCTTGTACGGACGTAACGATCGAGCTGGATTCATTCAATATAGGTAGGACGAACGTAGTGAAAAGCAAAACGATGTCTTTGGGCGGAAAAGGCTTAAACGTTGCAATCGGCGTGAAAAGGCTTGGCGGAGACGCGTATACCACGGGACTCATGTACAA
The DNA here is from genome assembly GCA_017468345.1 of Clostridia bacterium. GTDB lineage: Bacteria > Bacillota > Clostridia > Christensenellales > Borkfalkiaceae > Scatosoma. The sequence continues at coordinate 3,037 of JAFUIT010000076.1, read as the reverse complement.
TGAAAACGGGTATCTTTTCGAAAATGCTTTGGATAAAGAGGGCGTACCCTTTAAATTTGCTTGGAATAAAGGCAGGGCGAGGGAAAATTATAAATTCATCGACGGCCGCGCGATGCTGACGGAGGTTAACGACGTCGGGGAAGAAGTCGGCAAGGAAAAACTCGCCGAAGTTTTGGACATGGTACGTACGCTGTCGGCGCGAAGTAACGTAGCGGTAATTTCGGGTGGACTTCCGCGCGGTGTAAACGCGTCTTACTACGGTCAACTTGTCAAGGCAGTGGACGACCGCGCGATGAAAATTGTTGACGCGTCGGGACAGCGTATGTTTGCTGGTTTAAACGCGGGCGTGGATATGGTAAAACCGAACATGGAGGAGTTGGAGAATGCGATCGGCCGCAACGTGACCTCGAAAGAGGATATGCTTGCGGGCTGTTACGAACTGTTGGACCGCGGCGCAAAAATCGTATTGCTTTCTCTTGGCAGACAAGGCGCGGTGATTACGGACGGGACTCGAAACTTCCATTGTAAAAGTATCAACGTAGCGGTCAATTCCACGGTCGGCGCGGGAGATGCGATGGTCGCCGCGGCTGCGCTTGCTTTGGAAGAAAACGCGCCGCTTGAAGAAATTTTACGTAAAGGGGTTGCCGCGGGTACGGCAACGGTTATGACGGTCGGGCAAACTTCTTTCGATAAGGAGAAATACAACGAAGTTTTATCCAACCTCAAAGTAAAAGAAATATAAGAAAAAAAGGTGGACTGTTTTCCACCTTTTTGCATATAATGTAATATTGTGCGAAAGAAAAACCTTTTTGAGGAGCGCAAAGGGGGAAACCTTGGCGCGATGGATATTTGACGGTCGGAAAAGGCTTTCGATGAAAGAAAAGGGAAAAATACGCCGGAAAAGACAAAACGCATTCAGGCCGCGACCTTTCGCGGTCTGCATTTTGTAAGGTTTTGTCGAAAAAATAAAAAAAATTAAGAAAATAGGCGAAAAACTATTGAAAAAAAACAGCAAATTGATTATAATAGATACGAAAAAGATTTTACAAGCAAAAAAAATATTTTTTAGCATATAATAAGGAGAGCGACAATGGATTTTAAAAATCAACAGCAGATGTTTGATGACAAAAAATGGTATGACAGCATTTTGGCAGGGGAAGATCAATGCGGCAATTACGATTTTTGCGTAAAATGTTGCAGAGAGGAAACTTATCCTTGCGCAAGGGCGGCGCATAGATATAACAGTAAATATATCCGCCTTGCAGTGATTCGCCGTCATAAATAAAGTTCGCTACAAGGGGTGGCATGAAAAAAAGCGAAAAAATCACAGCGGCTATTCTTACAATGGTATTCGGTATTTTGCTGATTGCCATGCAGGATAATTTCATCGGCATATTGATGTCGATTGCAGGGGCAAGTTTGATTGTGCTCGGGGTGGTGGATATCTTCCAAAGATGCGTGCCGCCGGCTGTGATAAAAATCGTTTCGGGTATCCTCGTCATCGTATGCGGTTGGGTGCTTGTCGAGGCGGTATTATACGTGATTGCGGCGCTGCTTTTGATCGTAGGAATATTGTTTTTGTACGACAAAATCCGCAAACGTTGCACCTGTGATTCGCTTTTGAAAACGGTGCTTATTTACGCCTTGCCATCCGTCTTGATTGTGATCGGCATATTGTTGCTTTTTCATCAAGCCTTGGCGATGAAATTCGTCTTTATCGTTTCCGGTTTGCTGACGCTTGTCGAAGGAGGAATACTCCTAATCGACGCTTTTGAAGAAGAATAAAATTAAAACCTCGTTCATTTGAGCGAGGTTTTTTAATGCTATAACAAAAGCCGCCCTAAACATAAGGCGGCTTTACTGTTCTATCTCTAAATCTTCCGAACGGAAAATTTCGTCGTCTAAAAACTCGGTAAGCGACATATTGAAACCTCTTGCAAGCATCATTACGGTACTCAAAGTTACCGTTTTGTTTCGTCCATTCATAATACACTGCATACTTCCATGTTGTATTCCCGATTCCTGTTCCAAACGATATTGGGACATATCCTTTTCTTGCAACAACTTGGAAATACGCGTTGCAACAGCATCATTTACAGTCAAGTTGATACCTCCGATAAGAAGATTTAACTCCGTAGATTTACCTACATATATATATTCTATCAACAAACCTATGGGAATATAGGAAGGTATACCTACATAGCGCTTGATTTTTTTATGAAAAATATGATATACTATGTAGGAATACCTAAATAAAAGGAGGATTGGGCCATGATTGTTACGTTTTGTGGGCACGCTCAATTCCATAAAACGGAGGAATACGAACAAAAAATACTTGCCTTTTTGGAAGAAAAGGTAGGAGATCAACCCGCCGATATATATTTAGGTGGCTATGGCGGGTTTGATAGTTTTGCAAACGATTGTTGCAAAAAATATAAAGAAACACATCCGAAGGTATCATTACTGTTTATAACGCCGTATATGGCGGTGGAATATCAAAAAAATCATTTAGATTATCAACAAACAAGATATGACGGTATCATCTATCCTGAAATAGAGGATAAACCAAAAAGGTTTGCGATTTCCTATCGCAATAAGTGGATGGTGGAAAAATCCGACTATGTAGTGGCTTATATAAATCACGATTGGGGTGGCGCTTATACGACGTATAAACACGCCAAAAGAAAAGGGAAATATATTTTCAACCTTGGAAAAATACAAGAGTAACTGCAACACATTTTACACAGCACACAGAGAGGGCGCTGTGTAATAGAATTTGAAATACAATTTTAATCAAAGGTAAGTAAACCCTTATTAGCATTTCCAAGCAAACGGCGAAACAGCCGTTTTTTTTATGCGCAAAATCTAAAATGATAAAAATTTATCGATTTAACGATTTAAAATATATAATATTGTAGGTCAAACGTTTTGCGTTTGGTTTAAATTATGCTATAATAGAATCGTATAATTGCGTATAGTGCGCATAAAGCATGAAAAAATAACAAACGGAGATAAAACCATGAACAACAAAGTTACT
>JAFUIT010000075.1 GCA_017468345.1 Clostridia bacterium | reverse complement strand
TTTCTCGGTTCGCTTGCTTGAATACGGTTGTATTGCGCGTCTAAGGCGTAATATTCTTGTTCCAGTTCAACGATCTTTTTATACCAGGGCGAAGACTTTTCTCTCGAAAAAGTCAATTCCCTGTACGTTTCCGTCGTCGTGTAATAATTCCCGTCCGCGCCTTCGTAACTGCCCGTTTTATCTGTGATTTTTTGATTGCTCGTCAATTCCCACCCGAATTGCTCCAATTCGCGAATCGCTTGTTTTACCGCGCTGTCGCTGGGATATACTTGCACCACTTTAGTTTCTCTTGCCATCATGTTTCTCCTTTGTATAATATTTAGCCCCAAGGGGCTATTTTTAATTATTATACTCCCATAGTGCTAAAATGTCAAGTGATAGAAGATAAAAAAGGTGGAAAAAACATGGAAATTATCATAAAAGAACGTATTAAAGAGCTAATGAAGGAGCAGGGGTTAAAGCAAGTACAACTTGCCGAGCGCATCGGGGTCAAGCAAAACACGATAAGTGCGTGGCTGTTGGGGAAAAAAGAGCCGTGTATTATGTCGCTTTGGCTTCTTGCCGATTATTTTGAAGTGGATATTGATTATTTGGTTGGACGAAAGGACGACTGAACGTAAAATTCCGCGTCCGACCTTTCTGGCGAAAGGTCGGGGCGTTTTTCGTTAAAATTTATCGAATAGATAAATTTTTATCGATTTACGTTAAATCGCTTGATTTTTATCGATTGACGGTGTATAATGGACTTATCCTAAAAAAGAGAGGATAATTTCTTATGAAAGAAGAAAAGAAATCGAGTTGGAAAGAAAAGGGCGTCGCTTATTTGAAAACGTTACCCAAGCGTTGGTTTATCACGGCGTTTTCGGGCATGGCGCAGGGGTTGTTTGTGACTCTGATCGCGGGTACGATTTTGGCGCAGATTGCAGGCTGGATAGGGGATAACTATATCGGCAATACGCTTAGCTACGTGGCGAATATCGCCAAGGCGTTGATGGGCGCGGGGATCGGCGTGGGAATTGCGCACGCGCTTGGCAAAAACAAATTGCTGATTTTTTCGGCGGCGGTTGCAGGTATGGTTGGCGCGTTTGCGGATAAGTTGATAATAGGCGCAGGCACGCCTGCTGTGTCGTTGACGGCGGGGTTGCCCGGCAATCCCATCGGCGCGTACGTAGTGACGATGTTCGTGGTAGAGATCGTCGGGCTGTATGCAGGCAAGACCAAACTGGATATTTTGCTTGTGCCTTTGGGGACTTTGGCGCTTGCATTCGGCGGCGTTTTCGTAGCGTATCCCTTTATTTGGCTGATCAATCAGCTCGGTTCGTTGATTGCGATTGCAACGGACGCAACTCCGTTCTTTATGGGGATCATTATTGCGGTAATAATGGGCGTACTTTTGACCATGCCCACTTCGTCTGCGGCAATTTGGGTGGCGGTTGCAAGCCCCGTTTTGGCGCTTGGCGCAGGGGAAAATTACGAGGCGATGTTGCTTGCCGGCGGTGCGGCAACGGTCGGTTGCGCTTGCCACATGGTGGGTTTTGCGGTGGCAAGTTTCCGTGAAAACGGCGTTAGCGGCTTGATTTCGCAAGGGATCGGGACGAGTATGCTGCAAATTCCCAACGTCATGAAAAAGCCCGTGATCATGTTACCGATGATCATTTCCAGCGCGATTTGCGGCCCTTTATCCACTTGCCTTTTCAAGTTAAAGTGCGGCAGTGCGGGCGGCGGTATGGGTACAAGCGGTTTGGTCGGCGTTTTCGACTTGTTCAATTTTACCCAAGGCTGGCTTGGATACGTGGGGATCATTCTTTTGATGATCGTATTGCCCGCGATATTAAACTGGCTTATCTCCGAATTTATGCGTAAAAAAGGTTGGCTGAAAGAAGGGGATTTGAAATTAGACGTATAAAGGTATAAACGGGCGCTCTTATGCAAGAGCGCCCGTTTGGTAAAAAATAAAGCGGCACATTTTTATGTAGAGTACTTGACAATTTTTTCTTAGTGTGATACACTTTACCGTAGCATTGACAAACGGTGCGCGGAGGCGGACATGGAGATAGAAAAAATTATTTTGCTTACGGTTTTGGCGGTCATCGTATTGCAGTTGATCATGATCGCATTGATTGTGGACGGCAAACAGAAAGCCAAAAAGGACAAAAACGTCGTACGCGTTAAAAAGAAGGAATTTCAAGACACGGGAAAGGTCGTTTTGCCCTGCGGTAAATGCGGAGTGAAACTGTATGTAAAATACGACGGCGTTACTTATCTTTGTCCCGTTTGCAATCACAAATTCCGCTTAAGTAAAACGGATAAAAAATAAAAAATTCCCCAAACCACAACGGTTTGGGGTTATTTTTATCTTAAAGACACGTGTCTTTGCGGTTCGCAGGTAATATGCATACCCAACGCTTTGAACGTTTTTTCGTCTACGTGGGAGAGCATAACGGAGGAATGGACTTCGCAATTTTTCAATTTGTCCAACTGCGCCATCGCCTTTTTCGCTTTCGGATCGCTGACTGCGCAAATGGCAAGCGCCATCAATACTTCGTCCGTATGCAAACGGGGGTTGACCGAGCCCATGTGTTTCACTTTCAAGCGCTGTAACGGCTCGATGATGAGGGGAGAGATCAATTCAACGTTGTCATGGATACCGCCAAGCACTTTCAGTGCGTTCAAAAGGCACGCCGCGCTTGCGCCCAAAAGATCGCTGGTCTTGCCCGTGACGATCCTGCCGTCGTTCAATTCAATCGCCGCCGCGGGATTGCCCGTTGCCTCCGCTTTTGCCAAAGCGGGCGCGACCGCTTTGCGGTCGTCGGTGGAAATACCCGATTTGCTCATCAAAAGCTCCAACTTACCTACGACGTCCTTGGATATTCTGCCCTTTTTCGCGTCGCAAAGTGCGGCGTAGTAACGGCGAATGATCTCGTTTTTGGACGCCTCTCTGCAAGTGTCGTCGTCCACAACGCAGTTGCCCGCCATGTTTACGCCCATATCCGTAGGGGATTTATAGGGCGAGAAACCGAGGATTTTTTCGAGCATTGCGGATACGACGGGAAAAATTTCCACGTCGCGGTTATAATTGACTGCAAGCGAGCCGTATTCTTCCAAATGGAAGGGGTCGATCATATTGACGTCGTTGAGGTCTGCGGTCGCCGCCTCGTAAGCTACGTTGACGGGGTGGGAAAGGGGCAAGTTCCAAATAGGGAAGGTTTCAAACTTTGCATAGCCCGCTTTCACGCCGCGCAAATGCTCGTGATACAGTTGGGAAAGGCAAGTTGCCATTTTTCCGCTACCGGGACCGGGGGCGGTGACGATGACAAGCCGACGGGAGGTGGGGGCGTATTCGTTTTTCCCATACCCGTCCTCGCTGACGATTTTGGAAACGTCGGAAGGATACCCTTCGATCGCGTAATGCTTATACACCGCCATACCGAGGTTTTCCAAACGTTTGATAAAGCTATCCACCGCGGGTTGGGGCTGGTACATAGTCATAACGACGCTGCGCACCAACAAACCTTGAGATTTGAAAATATCGATCAAACGAATGACGTCTGCATCGTAAGTGATACCCAAATCGCTGCGGTATTTGTTTTTGACGATATCGTTTGCGCTGATGACGATCAAAATTTCCGCGATAGATTTCAGCTTTAACAGCATTTTGATCTTGCTGTCTGGTTCAAAACCGGGCAAGACGCGGGACGCGTGATAATCATCAAACAATTTCCCGCCGAATTCAAGATACAGCTTATCCCCGAAGGCGTCGATACGTTCTTGAATCTTTTCCGATTGCATAGACAGGTATTTTTTGTTGTCGAACCCGATTTTGTTCATACGCGTCGAATTTGCTCCTTTCTTTGGTGTAAAAATATTATCTTCTTTATTTTAACAAAATATTTGTTAAAAGTCAACGGCGTGAAGGGAAAAGTTTCCGCTTGCGGACAAAAAAAATTATCCCTCGTCTGAAGGACGGGGGATAAAGTGGGTTAAATTTTCTTTTTCAATTCGCGTACGGCGTTGTTCAAGAAAAATTCCGCAGTGGTGTTTTTACGAATGAGCTGTACGGCTTCTTCGGGGGTACACCAGCGCGCTTCGGCAATTTCCGCTTCTTGGAGCTTGATGGGTTTGTCTTCCACGACGACGATAAAGTTCAGCATCAAAACGTCCTTCTTTGCGTGGTAGCGCGAGGACATATACTTTGCTTTTACGACGTCGAGTCCAAGTTCTTCCTTGATTTCGCGGGGAATGGTCTTTTCCGCGTTTTCGCCCTTTTTGATATACCCTGCAAACAGGATAAAATCTTCGTCCTCAACGTGCTTAGCCAAAAGAATTTTATCTTGGGTGCGGTTGGTCACGACCATGGATACCGCAATGGGGAACTGTGGAAACATATAAGCGCGGCATTGTGCGCAATAGGGTATCAAGCCTTCGTTTTCACAAAAGCGCAATGTCAGCTTTTCTCCGCATTCTCTACAATACATAACGTTTCCTCCTTATTTTTGTCTGTTCCTTATTATAATACCTCTTTTTTTTGGAATTGTCAATACCCGTGAAAAATTTTATGCCATTTTCACAAAAAAATTCATGGACAAAAACGCGCGCAAGGTTGTTTTGTGCTTGACAAGGTTGTAAAAATGGGTTATAATGAGTTGCATATAAACTGCGAGAAAAGGGCTTTTTCGGTTTTTTGCGATCGGAAGGCTCGGTTTTTTTGCGTTTGTGATATGCGATTTATTACGTAAAAACCAAAAGGAGAACGTATAAATATGCTTACATCTATTTGCGGTATTAACTGGGGCGACGAAGGCAAGGGGAGAATGGTCGACCTTCTTTCCGAAAAATTTGACGTCGTTTGCCGTTATCAGGGCGGGAACAACGCCGGTCACACCGTTATCAACGAACGCGGTAAATTCATTTTGAACCTGCTCCCTTCGGGTATTTTGCGCGAAGAAGTGGTCAACGTAATGGGCCCCGGCATGGTCATCGACATCAAGCACCTTTGCGGCGAAATCGCAAGATTGCAGGAAGCCGGGATCAAAATTTCCCCGAAGAATTTGAAAATTTCCGACCGCGCGGTCATCACGATGCCGTACAACGTTTTGCAGGACTGCTTGGAAGAAGACCGTCTTGCAGGTAAAAAATTCGGCTCGACCCGCCGCGGGATCGCACCCGTATATGCGGATAAATATTACAAAAAAGCTTTCCGTATGGGCGAGCTTTTAAACACCGAACGCCTTTATAAGCGCGTTGCGGATATCGTCGAATGGAAAAACCTGACGGTTGTCGGCGGTTATCACGCGGACGCAGTTAAGACGGAAGATATGATCGCGTATTTCGAAGAATACGGCAAAGTGCTTGCTCCTTACGTATGCGACGTTGGCATGTACTTGACGAATGAGGATAAAGAGTTGAAAAATATCATGTTCGAGGCACAGCTCGGCGCGATGCGCGATATCGATTTCGGTATCCACCCTTACACTTCCTCCTCCTCGACGATCGCGGCTTACGCACCCATCGGCGCAGGTGTTCCGCAGTTGCAGCTCGATAATTCCATCGGTATCATGAAAGCGTATTCCACGTGCGTAGGGGAAGGCCCTTTCACGGCGGAATATTTCGGGGATAAGGCGGAAAAACTCCGTCAGCTTGGCGGCGAATACGGCGCGGCAACGGGCAGACCCCGCCGCGTAGGTCCTTTCGATATCGTAGCCTCCCGTTACGGCATTCGTTGTCAGGGCGCGACCGAAATCGCTTTGACCAAAATGGACGTGCTTTCGGGATACGACGAAATCGAAGTTTGCGTCGCTTACGAATTGAACGGTGAAATTATTCACGAATTCCCGTTTGTAGACGTTTTGGACGATTGCAAACCCGTTTTCAAAACGGTGAAGGGTTGGAACTGCGACATTTCCAAGTGCCGCAAAAAAGAAGACCTGCCCAAAGAGGCGCTCGATTACGTGAAGTATTTGGAAGAAGCTTGCGAATGCAAGATCAAATACGTATCCGTCGGTGCGGAAAGAGATGCATATATCGAAATGTATTAATAACAAAGGCGTTTCATGGAAACGCCTTTTTTCTTTTTGAAACATAAGCGTTTCAAATACCCATTATAAAAAATTTTAACGCATTTGGTAAGATTTTTTATATGCGAGCGCTTGAAAAATGTAAACGCATATGCTATAATAACAATAAAATTCACCTTGCGAGGTAAACGATGAGTATTCGTATCGGTATATACGGTTACGGTAATTTAGGCCGCGGCGTGGAACGCGCCATTCGGCAAAATCCCGATATGACGGCGGTGGGGGTATTTACCCGCCGCGATCCGCAGTCGGTCAAAACGTGTACGGGAATTCCCGTATTTTCAGCCGACGACGCGGAAAAAATGACAAACGAGATCGACGTTATGATCCTTTGCGGCGGCAGTGCGACCGACCTGCCTAAACAAACGCCTGCTTTGGCGGCGCGATTTAACGTTGTGGACAGTTTCGACACCCACGCGAAGATCCCCGAACACGTGCAAAACGTGCAGGCGGCGGCGGAAAAAGCGGGTAAAACCGCGCTGGTTTCGGGCGGTTGGGATCCTGGTATGTTCTCGCTTGCCCGTCTTTACGGCACTGCGGTACTGACCGAAGGGAAGGAGTATACTTTCTGGGGGAAAGGGGTCAGCCAAGGACATTCGGACGCCATTCGCCGTATTGAAGGCGTAGTGGATGCGAAACAATATACTATTCCCATACAAAGCGCCTTGCAAAAGGTAAGAAATGGAGAAAACCCCGATTTAAAAACGGATGAAAAACACGAAAGAGAATGTTACGTTGTGGCGGCGGAGGGCGCGGATAAGGCGCGCATCGAACGGGAAATCAAGACGATGCCCAACTATTTTGCCGATTATAAGACGACCGTGCATTTTATCACGCTGGAAGAATTGAGGGAAAAGCACAGCGGGTTGCCGCACGGCGGCGAAGTGATCCGAAGCGGCGTTACGGGCGAAAACGGCGAACATAAACACGTGATTGAATATTCACTGAAGCTGGATTCAAATGCGGAATTTACAGCGTCGGTGTTGGTGGCTTGTGCGCGTGCCGTGTATCGCATGAACCAAGAGGGCAACGTGGGTTGTAAAACTTTGTTTGATATTCCCCCTGCATACCTCTCTGCAAAGAGCAGGGATGAATTGTTGGCAACGCTGTTATAAAGTGTTATAAAGAATGTATAAGAAAAACCGAAGG
>JAFUIT010000074.1 GCA_017468345.1 Clostridia bacterium | reverse complement strand
CTCAATCGGCTGCACCTATTAACGTAAACATGCCCGCGGCGCAAACGCAAGCGCCTACGCCTATCTACGTGAATATGCCCGCGGCTCGCGCTCAATCGGCTGCACCTATTAACGTAAACATGCCTGCGGCGCAAACGCAAGCGCCTACGCCTATCAATGTGCATATGCCCGCGGCTCGTGCACAAGCGGTAGCGCCTATCAACGTAAATATTCCTGCGGCGCAGACGCAAGCGCCTGCTCCCATTAATGTAGCAGTTCCTGCGGCGAACGGTCAGTTGCCCGTGAACGTAATGATTCCTGCAAATGCCGGAAATCCTGTAAACGTGTTCATGCCGAATCCTGCTCCGGTAGAAGCTCCTGCGGCGACACCTGATCCTATGTTGCCTCCTATGGTTCCTCCTCTGATGACGATGAATCCCATGATGCAACCTTATCCCATGCATATGAATATGCCTATGGTGAACCCTGTGATCGGTATGATGCCCATGGTGGAAGAACCGGCGGAAGAAAAGCAAGAACCGATCAAGGCAGAGGAAACTCCGGTGGTGGAAACGCCGGTAGTGGAAGCGCCCGTTGAAGTTGAACCGGTTGTTGAACCTGAAAAAGAAGAAGACGTTGACGTGAATATTCTTCCGATTATCGACACTTCGAATGACGAAGAAGATGAAGAAGATGAATTGGAAGTAATTCGTGCAAGCGAATGGGAAATTTCTTGTCCGACCTGCGGTAAATCTCTTAAAACACAAACGGGTTCGCTGTATCATCGTTGCCCCGCATGCGATAACGTTTTTGAACTTCAAAAGAAAACGAGAAAAGTATCGGATAACGGAGAAGTGCTCCCCGATGACGAAACCGACGAAACCGAAGAAAGCGAAGTAAACGAAGCAAACGAGTAAGCCTACGGGTGGCAAGCTTTGATTGAATTTCCTTAAAGAGTAAGGAATTCAAACGAAGAAGAAGTAAAAAAAGCACGACCCTCGAAAGTGAAGGCTTTTGAGGGTCGTTTGCTTGACGGTTATAAGGTTATTAAACAAGGATATGAAAAAGGAGGCATAGTGTAAAACTATGGCAAAAGAAAATCAATTTGTAGAACAAATCGCCAATATCGACGCGGACTTTCCTCAATGGTATACCGACGTTGTGTTAAAGACGAAGTTGGTGGATTACGGCCCTGTAAAAGGGACGATGGTTATTCGTCCGTATGGATATGCCATTTGGGAAAACATTCAAAAGGAAATGGACGCGCGTTTTAAAAAACGCGGCGTTGAAAATGCCTATTTCCCTTTGCTGATTCCCATGAGTTATTTCACGAAAGAGGCGGAGCACGTAGAAGGTTTTGCGCCCGAAGTTGCAGTTGTTACCATCGGTGGGGGTGAAACGCTTGCCGAGCCTTTGGCAATTCGACCCACTTCGGAAACGATTATAGGCTCTATGTGTTCAAAGTGGATACAATCGTATCGTGATTTGCCTATGAAAGTAAATCAATGGTGTAACGTAATGCGTTGGGAAAAGACGACTCGTCCTTTCCTTCGTACCAGTGAATTTTTGTGGCAGGAAGGACACACCGTGCATTCTAATGCGGAAGAAGCGGAAGCGGAAACGCAAGCCATGTTGCAAAGCTATCAAGAATTTGCGGAAAATTGCCTTGCTATCCCCGTATTAACGGGTAGAAAGACGGAAAAAGAACGTTTCGCAGGCGCAGTTGCAACGTATACGATGGAAGCGATGATGCATGACGGTAAGAGTTTGCAGGCGGGTACTTCTCATTATATGGGACAGAATTTCGCAACGGCGTTTGATATTCAGTTTTTGGACAGCGACGGTACGCATAAGACGGCGTATACGACTTCGTGGGGCGTTTCTACTCGCTTGATCGGCGCGATCATCATGACGCACGGCGACGAGCGCGGTTTGGTACTTCCGCCCGTTGTAGCGCCTATTCAATGCGTTATCGTGCCCATCGCGGCGAGAAAAGAAGGCGTGATCGAGGCTTGTGAAGCCTTGAAAGCCGAATTGGAAGGGGCAGGTATCCGTGTAACGTTGGATAAGACGGACAATAGCCCCGGCTGGAAGTTTAACGAATGGGAAATGAAAGGCGTTCCCGTACGTATCGAACTTGGTCCTCGCGATATCGAGGCAGGGAAGATGCTTTGCGCAAGACGCGATACTTTGGAAAAGGTGGAAATGCCTTTGGAAAATGCGGCGGAAAGCGTAAAACAACTGTTGGATACCGTGCAAAAAGGCTTGATTGAAAAGGCGAGAAAACACCGCGATGACCGCATTGTTTACGCGGACGATATGGCAAGCATTTTGGCTGGCGTAGAGGCAGGTAATTTCGTAAAAGCGGGTTGGTGCGGTTGCAGAGCGTGCGAGGATAAAGTCAAAGAAGAAACGGCGGCAACGGCGCGTGTTTATGCGGAAGGCGAAACCAGGGAAACTTGCGCAGTTTGCGGTAAGAAAGCCGAACACGTTATCGTGTTCGCGCGCGCGTACTAATTCTATAAATACAATGAAAAAAGAACGGGTAAAACCGTTCTTTTTTTATTATAAAATCGCATTCAACGCGTACATGGGTAGGGCATTTGACAAAAAACGTCGTATTTTTCTTGTGTAAAACCGTACCTCGCGCGCCCACGCGTATAAATAATG
>JAFUIT010000073.1 GCA_017468345.1 Clostridia bacterium | reverse complement strand
TTTTACCTCGGATATCCAACCCACTCAGTTTTTCATCCTCTAAAATCAAGCCCCTTTGCACAGTTGCATAGCCGTATTTTTCACGGAGTTTCGCGATCGCACTTTCCGCGCGCTCCTTTTTATCGTAATTCGCACGCTCACCCGACAAAAAAGAATCCAAGCTCATTTGTTCGACGTGATAATCGAATCCCGATACCGTCACCCCCAACATGCGCACGCGCGTACCGAGGGGGAAATGATTGCAAAACAACTCGTAGGCGGCTTTGGCGATATCGCCGCAAAGCACCGTCGGCGGGACTTTCATTTGACAAGTCGTATCTTCCAAACGTTCGTTTCTGACAACGATATGCACGGTATTCGCCCTGCCCACGTCCGCCGCGCGAAGCCGTCCCGCAACGCTTTCGGAAAGCGCGTAAAACCAACGTTTTACCTCCTCCCGATCGGTGATATCTTTGGGTAAAGTGGTCGAGTTACCGATCGATTTCAAATCCTCTTTTTTCTTCTCGGATTTCACCGGCTCGTCGTCCTCACCGCGGGCATAAACGCATAACTGCCTACCTCGTTTGCCTAAAAAGCGGCTGACAAGCGCTTCGTCCGTATGCGCCAAATCCCCGATGGTATGCACCCCTATTTTATGTAAAGTTTCCGCCGTCGATTTACCCACAAACAGCAGTTCGGTAACGGGCAACTTCCACACCACGTCCCGATAATTTTCTTCCGATATCTCCGTCACGGCGTCCGGTTTTTTCAACTCGGAGGCGAGCTTTGCGAATACTTTGTTAAAGCTGACGCCAACGGAAACGGTCAAACCCAATTCGTTTTTAACGTCCGCGCGGATCTTCTCCGCAATCTCCCTGCCGCTGCCGAAAAGGAAGGTACTCTCCGTCATATCCAAAGCGCATTCGTCAATACTGCATTCCTCGATCTTGTCGGTATAACGGGCATAAATCGCCACCACTTGACGAGAGAATTTTTTATACTCGTGAAAGTGCGAGCCGACCATTTGCAGGTCGGGGCATTTTTTTAAGGCGGAATACACGGTTTCCGCCGTTTTAATCCCGAGTTTTTTCGCCTCCTCGTTTTTGGCAAGCACTATGCCGTGCCGTTCCTTGGGATCTCCGCAAACGATCAGCGGTTTCCCTTTCAGCGAAGGGTTGAGCGCCATTTCCACGGAGGCAAAAAAGTTGTTTAAATCAGAATGCAAAATGACGCGTTTGCGTTCTTCCATAATTGCCTCCTTTTACGATTTATTTCAAAAATTCACTGACGGCGTGTGCCGCGATATTGCCCTCGCCTACCGCTTTGGCGTACTGATAAGGTCTGCCCGTGCAATCGCCCGCCGCGTAGCAGCCTACGAGGTTTGTGCTCATGTCCCGTTTCACGATCACGTGTCCGTTTTCCGTTTCCAAGCCGCCCACCAAAACCGCGGGGGAAACGCTTTCACGCAACATAAACACGCCGTTTACGGGCAAGTCCTTGGGAATATTGTCCGCAGGCGGCGCGGCAAACACAAGGTTTTCCACGCGCGTATTGCCCTCGATTTTCGTCGGCATTTTACGAATTATCGTTACGTTTTCACGATCGATCTCCACATTTTTATACATGGGAATAAGGTACACTTTTTCCGCAAAGTCCGCCAAATAACCGATCTCATGTTCCAGCCGTTTGGTCGTACAAACCACGGCGATCGTCTTGCCTTTATATAAAAATCCGTCGCAGGTAGCGCAATAGCTGACGCCCCGTCCGACAAAACGTTCCTCACCCTCGATTTGCTTGATACTCTCCACGCCGCAAGCAAGGATCACGGTGCGGCTTTGATACTGCTCTCCGCCCTGCGTTAAAAGGGCAAATCCTTCTTTCAACGCGTACACGCCTGCCACCTTTTCCTCTTTGATCTCAATTTCCGCCGTCTTCAACTGCGTCTGTAAAGCCGTGGCAAAATCCTTCCCGGATATATCCGAAAGCCCGGGATAATTGTGGATCTTTTCCGCTTTTTCGATCTTTTCGCTGAGCGAGGCAGAGCCGAAAATTAAAAAACTTTTTCTATTCGCCTGCAACGTAAGCGCCGCGGATATCCCCGCAACGCCGCTGCCTATGATGATACAGTCAACCATAGCATTCTCCTTTTAAATACAGTATAACACAAACCGCATAAAAAATCAACCCCGAAAGCATTTTCTTTCGGGGTTGAGAATGATTTTCATCAATAAAATTCTTCTTCCAGCATTGCGCAAAGGCAATGGTATACGGGCAAATGCAACTCTTGCACTTTAAACGTTTCCTTTTCGGGGACGGTTACGGAGGCGTCCGCAACCTCTTTCAGCGCGCCGCCGCTGCCGCCCAACAGCGCCGCTACTTTCATGTTTTTCGCCTTTGCGACCGTTGCTGCGTATACGCAGTTTTTCGAATTGCCCGACGTCGAAATCGTCAACAAAACGTCGCCGGACTGTCCCCAAACGTTGACCTGCTGCGCAAACACAAACATGGGATCTCGATCGTTTTGGAATGCCGTGGAAAACGCCGAATGTCCGCAAAGGGATACTGCAGGCAAGCCGCTTTCCAAGCTTTCGATCAATACCTGCCCCCTCTCTCCTTGCGCTTTTAAGCCATTGATAAACGCCTCGTTTAACGGACGGGATTTTTTAAAGCTCTTTAACAGTTCCCCTGCAATATGCTCGCAATCGGCGGAACTTCCCCCGTTGCCGCAAAGGTATAAACGTTTTCCGTTCGCAAAACATTGTTGCAACGTTTCATATACGGATAAAATTTCCGTTTCATTCCCTTTCAATGCAGGATATCTTTCAATCGTTTCCGTTAAGATTTTTCTCGTTTCCGCTTTCATCGTTACACTCCTTTCGCAATCGCCAACGCCGCGATATCGCCTATATTTTCACTCAACTGTGCAGGTACGATCTCACACACTTGTGCACAAACGCCAAGCGCCTCTTTTTCAATTTCCTTTTTCATCGCAGGAACAAGCAACGCATGCGAACGCATGAACACGCCGCCGAGGACGATTTTTTCGGGGTTTAATATATCGATCAGGATACTCAATCCCTTCCCCAGCATTTGTCCGCTTTTTGCGAATACCCGTTTTGCAAACGGATCGCCGTCAAACGCCGCTTCCGCCAACTTTTTGGTCGTAATCTCGGACATGCCCCCCATCTTTTCGATACAAGTCGGCATTTTTTTACAACGCTTTGCCATGTCCTGCGCCAAACGTGCGATACCGCCGCCGCTGCAAAAACCTTCGAACGAGCCGTACTTACCGTAGCCCATCGGCCCTGTTTTTGCAAGGCGGATATGCCCCGCTTCGCCTGCGTTGTCATTTGCACCGCCGTACAGTTTACCGTTTAAAATCAGCCCTGCGCCAAGCCCCGTACCGAAGGTCGAAAAGACCATATTTTCCGTACCGCGTCCTGCGCCGAAACGCCATTCCGCCACGGCGCAAGCATTTGCGTCGTTTTGCAAACGGGCAGTCAAACCAAACTTCTTTTTTACAAAATCCACAATGGCAAATCCATGCCAGTGAGGAAGGTTGGGAGGAGTCAAAATTATGCCGTTTTTACAATCCAAAGGTCCTCCGCAACTGATCCCCGCCTCCGTCGCGCCCGAACGGGCTTTATATGCCTCCACAAACGGCAATAACGCCGTCAGCGTCTCCTCCGCCGAGGGTAAAGTTTTCACCTCGTCCCGCGCGAGAATTTCGATTTTATCCCCTACGATTTTACCAAGCGAAGCGGCGCATTTCGTGCCGCCGATATCCAAACCGATGTAATACATTTTCATCCTCCGTTTCCTATATTTTACCAAGATTGCATACATTTGTCAACGGTTGCAAGAAAGATTTTTCAACTAAAAAAACGTCGAGCTTCTATACCCGACGGTTTTTCCTTTTCGCGTTATTTTCTGACGTAATAATCATACAATTCTTCCTGCGCAAAATGCATTTTCGTCAAATAATTTTGCGCGGTCTTCAAGAACATAAAATAGCTGGTTTCGTCCGTCGCGATGTCAAATGCGTCGCCGCGGTTTAAGAAATCGTACTCGATATGCACAGAATACATGGACGAAACGGGTTTGTTGAGTTGGAAAGGTTTTCCGTTCACTTCGCCCGTGAAAGTGAAACCGTTTTCGTCGTGCACCACGTGCGCATCGCCCACGTGCACAAAGCCCACTTTCGTCGAGTAATAATCCTCTACGCGCACATCGTCCTCAAAACGGTACGTACCTGCCTGCACTTCTTTACGAACTTCCTCGCGCTCCCATCTATACCAGTCAGGCACGTGCGAAAATCCCGCCTCCGTATTGACGCCGTGCAAACGGCTGAGAGTGTCCATTTCCCAAGTGGCGCCGCAAGCCTCGCACCAAAGCTTCGTTCCCTCCGTCTTGGTCTTAAATTCTGCGCCGCACGCGGGGCATTTATACAATATCTTATGCAAGCCTTCCGCGCGGAATTTGCACTTGATGTGGTAGCCTTTTTCCACCTGCCATTTGTATTCGTCGCGCTCAAACGCCTTTTCGATTTTCGCCTGCACTTCGTCCGCCGTCATCGATTGCACTTCGTCCGCCGTCAACAGCAAGGAAATTTCCGCCTCCTGACGGATTTTTCTATACGGACGTTTTTTCCACTGCGGCGAGTTCAGGAAGTTGCCGTTTGCCTTAAACAAGACCACGGGTACTTTCAAATGCTTGCAAAGTTTTCCCAACGCATCGTCTAAACGTTCGTTGATACCGGCGAGGGAGAATCTTGCTTCGGGATAGATCGCACACGAATGTTTCAGCGTCTTAATATACCGCATCACGTGTTTCGCCGTCACGATATCGTGCGTGAATTTACGCTTGGGCATACCGCCGATCCCATACATCAGCCAGTCGCCGCGGCGGAATTCTTCCACGGACATAACCCAGCCGGTCGTGCGCGGCATCAAACCGCATACCATCTGCGCAAAATCCATAAACGAAGCGTGCGAAGACAAAATCAGATAAGGCCCTTTTAATTTTTTTACCGCCTTTTCCGTTTTTACGTGCCCCTTATTAAACCACATATAAAAGGGCGCGCCGATATATTCGACAATCTTCAAATACCACTTCGGTTTAATCGGTTTGCGATACATATCAAATCTTTTCGGTTGTTTCTTCATGTTTTTCCCCTATATTCAATTTCATTGTTATTGTATCATATTAACATATTTTTTTCAACCCTTTTATTTGAATACTTTACATAAAAACCCGAAAATTCGATAATTTTTTATATTTTTTCCACATTTGGAGTGCATCGTGCGGAATTTAAAGTCCAAAATAAGGAAATTTTCACGGTTTTTTTCCACACTTGTAGATAAAGAAAAAGGCGGAGCTCAAACGCTCCGCCCTATCAAAATCCTTTATTTAGTTCCAAGCTTCCAAACCTTTATTAGTGATTGCGCCCGACTCGTCGATATCCTTAAACGACGCGCGGAAAACGGATAGATAATCCACCGCTACAACGTAAGTATAGGACAGCGGAACGTATTCTTTCATGCGCACGTCCACAACCGGCGCGGTATAGCTGGTGTTGCCAACGTAACAGCTGGTATAATCGGACGTAGGCGCTTTCTTGTTGTACAAGTAATCGGTCGCCATTTTACTCTTCATCGCGTCCTTGTTGTTTTCATGCTCTATATTGCGGCCGAAATTATTTCTGCCCGAAATATAATGCGACGCATTCGGAATA
Source organism: Clostridia bacterium (assembly GCA_017468345.1). Classification (GTDB taxonomy): domain Bacteria; phylum Bacillota; class Clostridia; order Christensenellales; family Borkfalkiaceae; genus Scatosoma. The sequence continues at coordinate 33,960 of JAFUIT010000073.1, read as the reverse complement.
TATACGCCCACGCCGAAATCCTCGTCGTTGACCCATGCAAACCAATCTTCGGGATGCTGTTTGTTCACGTGCGAATTTTCCAACCACCAGCCGGGCAAATCGGGCTGCCTGTCATAACTGGTATCCCCAAGATCCCAAGCATTGTCCCCCGTATAGCAAACGTAATTGCTCAACGGATGCACAACGTACGCCGCAGGAATTTCCAACGTATGCAGGGGCAATTCTTCCATATCGGTAAAGCCGTTCCAGTCGATAAAGCGGTTGTCTACGTACAGCATTCCGCCTTTGATGGTGTAAGTGTTTTCGATGTACGATTTGGTGGTACGCCCGTTTTTCACCGCCTCATAGCCTTCCAAATCCGCATATTCGGAACGCGCATAACCGTTCGCCCAGTCCATCGCGCGCACTTTCACGTAGATGGCGTTATCGGAAACTTCGTAATCGATAATCTGCGAAAGGTTGCATACTTCGTCGCCGCCCTGTACGGGGTTATACGGCCAATAATAGCCCTTTTTGTTTGCGGTAAAGCTCCAACGGCGATCGTAACCGTTCGCGCCCGTCGCTTCTTCCTTACTGCCGCCAACGTCCGCGTAATAGGATTGCTGGAACTCACGCCCCGCGTCGCAAATATTGATGAGGTTGACCGAGGAGGATAAAAATTGCTTTGCACCCTTCTTTGCATTCACGCCGATGGTCACGTTATCGTTTTGATCGATGACCTCGTCAACCGTTTCCCCGCCGTATCCCGTCTTTTCAAGATAGGAAAGCGTACCGCCCATGGCAAGATCCGCCCCTACCTTCAAGCCGCCTTTTTCAAGGTAAATTTCCTTTTCCAGTTCAGGCACGACGCGGTTTGCAACGGAAATATCCTTCACGTTTACGCTTGCCACTTTATCGTCCAAGTTTTTAAACGTGATCGAAATAAGTTTTTTATCAAAATCCCCGATCGCATTCGGACGGAACGCGTCAAAGAATTGCTTGAATACGATCTCCTTGGAAGAAGGCTCGATATAGAAAGGCTCGACGACGACTTTGCCCGCATTGTTTACGTCGCTGTATTTATATTCGCCGTAAAGGTTTACATTCGATTCAAGCGTGATTTTCACGTATTCGTTTCCGCTGATATCCTTATTGATATCCAAAGTCTTTACCGCTTCTTTTTCAAGCGCAAATTCCCCCGTGCCTGTATACACGTTTTTAAAGGTAACTTCTTCCGTGCCGATCATACTCGAACTTTCCGAGCTATCCTTACCGAGCAAACCGGATAAAATCGAACAACTGCTCGCCCCCATTACGACTGCGCAAAGCAAAGAAATCGCCGCAATTTTCCTTTTCATCTCTTTCTCCTTATCGCCTATACCAAAGCGGTTTATTTTTTGTATTCTTTATACAATATAATAGAATGATTATATCATATTTCACAATACTTTTGTTGTCAAATTTTCGATTGTTTTTGTCATATATTACGGTTGAATTATAATATAAAACGGAAACATTGTCAATGATTTTTACACAAATATTCAGCGCATAGTCTTGCAAAAACGAAAAAAGTATGGTATACTGTTGCTTGTAACACACAAAGGAGTGAAGGCAGTGGCAAAATTATACTTCAAATACGGCGCGATGGGTTCGTCCAAAACGGCAAACGCACTGATTACGAAATTCAATTATGAAGAACGGGGCATGAAAGTATGGCTGATCAAGCCCTCTATCGACGTTCGCGACGGCGCAGACGTTGTACGTTCGCGTATCGGGCTCAGTTCTCACGCGGATATCATTACTCCTGAAAAGGATTTATTCCAAGAATATCAAAATCACTTGGATTGCCACGTGATCATCACAGACGAATGTCAATTTTTTACACCCGAACAAATCGATCAACTTCGCCGTATCGTGGATAAGTTGGACGTGCCCGTCCTTTGTTACGGCTTACGCACCGATTTCTTGACCCACCTTTTCCCCGGCAGTAGACGGTTGTTTGAGGTTGCGGACTCGATCACGGAGATCAAAACCATTTGCGGATGCGGTAAAAAAGCGATCGTCAACGCGCGTATTGACAGCGAGGGAAAAATTGTAACGGAAGGCGGACAGATCCTAATCGGCGGGAATGATTCGTATGTAGCGATGTGTCACAGTTGTTGGCAAAATGAGATTGCAAAGCAAGCGGAAACAAAATAAGTGATAAGCATTCAATTTTTTTAAAAAAGTTGAAAAAATGATGAAAAAATGCTTGACTAAAAGTTCGAAGGCGTGTATAATGATTTATGCTGTTAGGCGGAAAAGCTTACGGCGTAAACATATTGAGGCGTAGCGCAGCTTGGTAGCGCGTTTGGTTAGGGACCAAAAGGTCGTGGGTTCAAGTCCCGTCGCCTCAACCACGTGAAACCCTTGGAATTTAAAGGATTCCAAGGGTTTTTTGTTTTATCTTTTGATGAACTTTTAACATCCAGGTCCACCTTTAGGTCCACTAAATAAAAACTTTTTACATCTAAAATGCGAAAAAGGAGTAAGTTATGGCAACTATTTACACCAACCGCAAAGATGGAAAAATCGTATCTTTCAAGTTCAAAGTTTTTCTTGGAAAAGAAGCTTCAGGCAAACACATTGTAAAATGTAAAACTTGGTTTCCCGATAGAGAAATGACGGAGAAAAAGCTTCGCGCGCTTGCCGAAAAAGAAGCAATACTTTTTGAGCATGAAGCCGCCGCCCAATACGAAGAAGAACAAAAGAGATTCAACCCAAGCGAAATCACTTTTGCCGACTTTGTAGAACAAGTTTGGCTTCCGTCAAAAATCAATATGGATGAAGTAAGAACAACAACGATTGTATTTCACAAGAGTATGTTAAAAATCATTCTTCCCTATTTCCAAGGAAAGCAACTCAAGAATATTACGGATAAGGATATTACAAAATATCTTGATTACCTGCGGAAAGATTATTGCTCCGCAAAAAAGAAACCGCTTGCTCCCAAGAGCGTAAGACATCACTATTGTACATTAAACTTAATTTTCTCTTACGCCGTTAAATTGGATTATATCGAAAAGAATCCGCTTGCAAAGGTTGATACACCAAAGCTTGTAAAACACAAGGTAAACGCCCTTTCTAAAGCGGAAACGCAAATATTCATACAAGAGATTCAAAAGCTTCCGTTGTGGTTGAAAACCATGTATAACTTGCTTTTGACAACAGGTATTCGCCGCGGCGAATGTTTCGGGCTTCAATGGCAAGACGTGGATTTTATCAATAGGCTTATCCGCATCAAGAGAAGCGTAACCTATACATCCATGAGTGGAATTATCGTTGGTTTGCCTAAAACGCAAGCAGGACTTCGTGAAATTCCTTTGACGGATGGCATGATAAACTTGTTGCAAGAGTACAAAAGCAAAGAAAATGCGGCGGCGACCGCCTTTGTATTCCATTCGGAAACTTCACCTTTTGACCCCCATCACCCCGATTTTGCAACCGACCATTTGAAGAAGTTCATGAAGAAGATAGGCTTGCCTGACATGTCGCCCCATGACTTGCGGCATACCTGCGCTTCCTTGCTTTTGCAAAGCGGCGCAGATATAAAAAGCGTGCAAGATATTTTAGGTCATGCGGATGCTTCGACCACTTTAAACTTCTATGTAAAATCGGATATGGCGAATATGAGAACCGCCACCGCAAACGCCTTTAATTGGTAAGCAATAATAAAAAGAAAGTTGATTAGAAGCGGTCAAACGGCTTGCTTTTAATCAACTTTTGCTTTTAATTTACTGCAATTTTGCTATAAATATGCTGTAATTTTACTGTAATTCTAATGTAAAAATCTTATGTAAATAAGAATTTATGGCGACGGCTATTTAATTTTTATAAAATCCATAAAAATTATTGATAAAAATTTCTTAATGTGTTATAATAAGTATGCTAAACTAATTAAATAAACAGATTTTGGGGTATTTTTCTTTTAGGGATATTATACTCTTTTTAAGGCATGCTTTTGGAATTGAATTTGATAAAATGCAAATTCCGCCAAAAGTATGTTGGATTATCCCAATCTGTTTTTATTAGTTTAGCGACGATTGGAGTTTGCGTTTTTGTGCGCTGACTTCGGTCGGCGCATTTTTATTTTCTTATAAGTGAGGTTAAAAAAATGGGAGTACTTTTCTTTTTAGGGTTTGGGCTAATATCCCTTATAGCGGTCGGACATCTTGCGGTATTTGATAAACAACGAATAAATACAAACTCACAATTTGAAAAAATATGGAAAGCTGTTAAAGTAGGTGATTGGATAATTATCGGAATAGGCATTTTAGGGATGGGGATATCGTTTGTTCGTGTTCTGCGCAAACCACTTTTGATTGCAATGCTTACACAGCTTGCTTTAGTAATTTTACATATAATTTATATTGAAATTAAATGTAGTTTTTATAATAAGGAAATTGATAAGGCAAAGAAAGAAGCAGAAAAAGAACGAAAAGCAAGAGAGGTCGATATAAAAGCGATTGAATTCTATAATGCATGTGAAAAAAGAGCCAAAGAATTAAAGGTAGATGTATTGGAAGTTATTCCTATGTTGGGTAAAAACTTTAACAAAAACACGGTTGAACAAGCGAATAAATTTTATGAAAAAGGAAAAGCTGAAAATATAAAGAAAAAAGAAATAATAAGAAAAGACGCGATTGCAAAAGAGAAACAAAGGGAAAAAGAGGAATATAACAAAGTTTATAGTCAAAGTTTGGTGTGTGGTCGTGAAAAATATTTAGTAGAAATAAAAAAAGCTAAACAGTCCTTAGAATGGATGGAAAAGGCATCTAAGTCTATGATGAAAATAGGAGAATTTAATCAAAGCTATCAAGCAACTAATCAGGGATGGGGGCTTACAAGTGGCGCAATGAGTGCTCTATTTGGAGTTGGGGCAGGGGTTGCAACCGCGGCAACAATTCAAGCAAAAAACCTCGTTTCAAAAGCAAGAGAACGCGAAGCTAAAGCAACTGGGGAGAGAATGCAGTCTGATGCGATTGGTATTATAAGCGTTGCCAATTGCGGATTAAAGGAAGTTAACGGTTATATTCAATACTTTGATAGTGTTTTAATCGATGAATCCAATATAGAAGAAAAATTTGAAAAAATAATAATTAAAGATGTTAAAATTTTGCCTACTAAGGGTGAGCAATTGCTTGTAAAAGCTTCAATCGGCTTAAAGGAAGAAGTCACATTATTAAATCAACCCGCGATCCTTGACGGCGTTTTAACCTTTACAATTTATCATAATGATGAAAAGATTGCTGAATCTCTTTATGTCGCCGATGGGTATGGACAATACAATTATATCAACGCAGGATTCAAAAAGCGTGTATATCAAAAACAAATTATATTTCCTTTAAATAAGCCAATAGACATCCCCATTGAACAGCTTCGATGTGAAATAACGCCCAAGACATTATGGGTTATTGAAAAAAATGAAAATATCTTTAAAATAAAAAATGAAAGCATTGCAGAGTTACAAAAAAATATAGAAGCACAAAAAAACGAGGCGAGTAAAGCTTTGCGTGATGCAATCGTTGATTGGAAAATATAATAGCCATGAAATTGAAAAGAAAGGTGATGATATAAAATTACACCTTTCTTTTTGTATCAATAGAACGGCTTAGTGAATCAACCATTAAACCGTTTTTATTTTAGTAACTGCTTGTGATATTATTTAAAAATTTTATAAATTTTTCTTGAACAGGCGGCGGCGAGATAATTTTCACTCGTTTACCAAAACCGCACAGCCAACCGAAAAATTGATCGGTGATTGCCACTTCCACTTGGACGGAAAAATGTGTTTCGTCAACAGGCTGACAATGCACATCCCCGAATTTATCATATACCGCATCCAATAAGGGATTGATGAACCGTAATTCAACGCGTTCCACCTTGCCGCTATACATTCCAAAATGTTGCTTTACATAGGCTTTTTCACCAATAGAAAACAGTTCATCCATACTTTCTCTTGGAATCCCCAACGCCTTAATTTCTTTCATTCTATCAACGCGGAAAGTGCGGGCGGCGGCTTTCTTTTCGTCAAAAGCAAGCAAATAATAATTGCCGTCATTTATAATAAGTTTAAAGGGGCTTACGATATATCTTTCACCCTTGCGGAGTTCCGTTGTTTTTCCTTTAAGTGCGGCGGCTACATATTTGAAAGAAATCTTTTCGGGGTCGTGTTTATTCTTCCCCGACTTCTTTCTCATAGCCTTATATATTTTTTGTACATTCTCAAACACTTGCGGATTGATGGTTTTACCCCTATCTAAAAGCAAGGCTTCGTGTTCAATTTCTTCCGCTTGGTGGATGCTTACAAGATTCCGCGTAACAATATCAACATATTTTTCCGCTTGTTCTTCCGTAATAAAGCGCGCGGCGTAAATACATTCCACAATAGCATTGACATCAAGCAACTTATAATCACGCTTGCGGACATAATAACCTTTTTTGCTCCCATCGTAAACGATAGTTTGCCACTTGTCATTCTCTTTTTCTTCAATTTCAAGCTCCGCTTCTTCAATAGAAATATCCTTGCGGAGTGCATAAAGGGTTTTATTGATTTCATCAATATCGGTATAAAGGGCGCGGCGTTTTGCAGGTACCCCCATATCCTTTTCCAAATAATCTAAAATATCTTTACACGTAAGACAATGGTTTTCATCGGTATTTTCCATTAAATAGTGATATACCAAAAAGCTTTTCATTTTTTGATTGAAGTGTTTCATGAGTTAGCCGCCGCCTTTTGATTGATGGATACAGTATAACACATTTCTTGTCTTTTGGCAAGGGGGCGGCGGCTCTTATATGTGTAAGGGGGGATATATTTCGGGATAAAATAAAAATTTTCTTCGTTTTTCAATAGGTGTGAGCCGTTCAATCTTGAAAGCTTATTTTCATTTTAAAAACGGAGCCGTTTTCAATAGTTGCTATTGTTTTCGATTTTCTCTTGATTTCATCCAAAGCGAAGCATAAAATAAACGAGGCGGCGGCGCGACTTGTCGCGGCGTTCCGACTCGTTTATTTTTAACGTTTTGAGAAAATTTTTTGAAGTTCTTTTTCCAATGTCTTTTCAATTTTTGCAGGTAAATCCTTTTCAATCGCTTGCTTGATGGCTTTCTCTTGTTCCTTTTCCGCTTTTTCTTGCTCTTGCTTTTTCTTTTGTCTTTCTTCAGCTTCTCTTTTTTGCTTTTGACGTTTTTCTAAAAGCTGTAAACGCATCAATCGCTGTTGTTCTTCTACATCGTACGTTAAAGCAGCTTCGTGTCTTTTGAGCATATAATATGTATCATCATCAATTAAGCCTAAAATTCTTTGTTCGTCAAGGTCAGTTCTATATCCAATCTTCATGTGTATTCTCCTTTTTTTCTTATAGAAAAAGCAACCAATCAACGGTTGCTTTTATCTTCTAAATAATATTAAATTTTTCATGATAAGTTTTTCCTAACTTGCTTAATTTTCTCCCCAAGGGGGGGGGGATGGAAGCGATTCTTTTGCCTATTTATATATTCTTATTTATCAGCTTTCTTTATTTATATATTTCTATAAGCTCTAACAATTAAGGCTTAACGGCTTCCACAACCTAAAACGCCCAACGGATTTTTCGTACGACGTCCATTTTATACTTTTTCCGAACGCCGTCCGCTTAAAAATTAAATGCGGTTTCGGATGGATTCACTTTCAAATGTTCGGGTTCGTAATAGAAATCGTAAACATTACTATTTTCATTCTTTTGCACCAAATAACCTTTAGTAACCAATTTCTTGAATTGGTCATGTGTGGTGGAGATAGGCAAGCCAAATCTATCTTTAAAATATTGCGGCGAAAATTCAAGAGAAAATCCATCCATATTACCGCATAAGCAAAGGTAGAAATAGAATGTATAGCCGTTACACGCCAAGTCCTTATACACCTTTCCCATAATATCAAGGTTTAAGCAAACGAAAGGGTCTTTTTGAGTATTGGGTTTATGAATTTTGATGATTTTTTGATTAGGTACAGTCATAATTAGCCTCCTTTATGCTACTTGGGCGGCATCCGCCGCATTGTTTTTTTCGTTGGTAATTTCTTTGTTTTCAAGCCCTAAATTTTTAACATCAGGGAAAGTATCTAAAAACCATTGTTTAATGTGGGGATATCGAATAGAGTGGCATTTTGCCAAGAAACGCTTTTCTTTGTACTCTTGACGGATTTCTTGGCTTACTTCATGCCTATCCATGTATTCTTCCATGTAAGCGTATGTTAAGCCTTTAAACGCTTCTTTTTTGGGGTTTCTTTTGATGGTTTTACGAATTATATGATATTTAGGGTAAGAAGCTCTTACTTCTTGCAATATGCTAAATTCTTGGGTTCCATATCTTGATGACTTCTTTGCAAATTCGCTATCCATTACAATTCTTCCGCTTTCAGGACCATCGTGATAAACTCTCAAAGTATTTCTCATGTCTATCACCCCCTTACGCCACATTCGCGAGATACAACCACTCGCCTTTCGTCTTAAGGTCTTTGAATTCAGGATAGAACTCAAGGAAAGTTTTCTTTACCGCAAGGAATGATGCGTTGTTGTTTTTATGAATTTCAAACTTTTCTACGCTATTACCTTTTTCATGCTTTGCCGCATAATCATACAAGAATTCGCAAGTGATTCATTTAAGGGTTGCACTCTTTTTCTTGGTGGTGCTTTTTGCTCTTTTGATAACAATAATTTGATAGTCCGAATACTCTTTTCTTAATTCGTTGAATTCCTTGTATTCATCCGAACCAACAACGCCTGCCTTTCTTGCGAAAGCTTCCTTAACTTCAATTGCCTTTGCTTCATAGTTAACTTTGTAATTTTGAATTTTCTTTTCCATAATTTTTTTATTTCCTTTTTAATTTTTTTTATTTACTTGGGTTTCGTAAATGTTCGCGACCACTTGCTCAACCTTTGTACCCATATTATAACATACCTATTATGTAAACATGGTCATTAAATAGTACTTTGCTATTTTTTTGAAAAAGTTTTTAAAAGTTTTTTAAAAGATGTTACAAAGTTATTTTAAAGATGACTTTTGGATGTTTGAGAGATATTCAAAAGATGTGTAAAACCTGTTAAAAGGCTGTATATTTTTTTACTTTTTTTGTGTGCGGCGGCGGTTATTTCTTGACATTTTTGCGCGGATTTGGTATAATATAATCAGGTCAAGAATCAGGTCCAATTTATAAGGAAATGGCTCTTTGATACTTTAAAAATTGTTAGCATTTGGTAGAAAGTTCCTTTATTTATAAGGGATGTAGTGTGTTGATGGATGACGTAAGACGTTTAGGGACCAAAAGGTCGTGGGTTCAAGTCCCGTCGCCTCAACCACGGAAAATCTCTTGAAACATAAAGGGTTTCAGGAGATTTTTCTTTTCCAAAAACCTTCTAATTTTCAGGCTTGACCACATGTTTGACCATTTGCGGATTTTTCTCCGTTTTTATGTGCTTGGAATGGCAGGTTTTTTTTGCAAAAAATAAAAAATCTCTTTTCTTTGTTTACTGAGTATCAAATTTTGAGGGGTGACGATTGATTTCGTCACCCCTTTAATGTTGCCTTTTTCAGTTCAGCCATTTCCGTTTCCACCGTTTTAATAACAAAAAAGCACTATTAAATGATTTCAACTACTCAACAGTGCTCTATTTCATATTTCTTTTATTGCTCTTACAAGTACTACTTTGTACTATAAACGCCGCGCTCTTTTTTCAGGACATTCAACTCCATTGCTGCGCAAAAAATATTGTACAATAACTTTATACATCTTTTTTATCCGTTTCCAAATAACGATACACGCCTGCCGTCCAACCCATCATTTCGGGCGTTTCGTACTCTTGCGTGACGGATACAATACCGTTTTTGGCATCGTATTTTTCCCAAAGTGAGCCCGTTTTTTCAAACACAGCGTCTACCGTGGCAAGATATTTATCTGCCACTCGTCTTGCATCTTCCGCCATACCGATACGCTTTAAACCAACATACGCGAAATATACGTTAGAGGGCCACATCGAGGGGTAATCCCATTGCAGATATTTTTCCTCTTCGCCACGATATTCGCAAGCCGCTATCCCAAAAGGAAGTTCTAATTTGGCAAGCACCGCTTTTGCCGCTTTTTTATCATCGGACAAGCCCACTGCATACGGATAGAGCGAAGCGCAGCTTACGACCTTGGAGAAGCATTTTTTCTTAAAATTGTAATCGTAATATATACCGCTTTCCTTATCCAACATGTACGTATCCATAAGCGATTTGCGTTCCTCCGCGCGCGCCGCCCAAACGACCGCTTTTTCGGGCGCGTCCAAAATGCGCATGATTTCCGCGACCTTACACTCCACGTCATACAAAAGACAGTTGAGGTCGAGATGTGCAAATTCGCTGGGGGCAAACGGCTCGTCCTCCGTCCTAAAGCGAGGGTTAAAATCCCAACCGCTTTCCGCAATCGTCAACAATTCTTTGGTGAAAGCGATTTGCGCGTCCTCACCCTCCTTCCAAACCCCGACGCGGTCGGCAAGCCAAGGATATTGCGCCTTTAATACTGAACGTGTAGAATTGGTACTATGTGCATTTAAGCCGATCTCCGTTTTTCTGTCACTCATAAAAAAGTCATATTCCTGCAAAATCGAGCCCAGGTATTTTTCCAAAACCTTTTTATCCTTTTTATGCAAATACAAATCGAACACCCCGCGTGTGAACAAAGGCGGTTGCGAGCGGTCAAGCAAGTGATTTGCGTTGGGCATATACCCCAAATTGGAAATAAAATAGCTCATAACGTCCAAATTGTTTTCCGCCTGCTCCGCTTTTCCATCCAGCATAAAACCAAGGTTGCCAAAATAAGTATCCCAATAATAAAAATCGGAAAATACATCTTTTATATTGGCGCAAGGCACGCTGTAAGGCTTGGGCATCTTCACGATGCCACGGCTCTGTTCATCAGGCGAATGTACCGAATTATCCCAATTCTCTTTGATATATTGCGTAACTGTCATACAATTTTTCTCCGTTTCAGTATAACCGAATGCTTCGTCTTTTTCAAAACGAAGCATTCGGGCATTTTTTATCCTTCCATAAGCTTTACACGGAAATTGTCGATATAAACGATCTGCGTTTCCTCGTGCAATTCACCGCGTTCAAAGATAAAGCCAAGCTCTTCCACGCGGTCCAAAATTTCCTTATATCCATAAGACAATATGCTGTAATCCACAGGGATTTCCACGTTGTTCATACCAGGCTTTACGGTAAAATAGTAACGGTACGGCTGCGAAGTCACGCTTGAATCGGGACACATATAAAACGCTACGTTTAAATCATAATCCATCGCGTTGTAAATATCGACCAACACGCTTTCACAATCGTTAAAATCGTATTTGTTAAAATACGTTCCATCCGTCTTAAAGCCGATATACGGCGAACGTTTTCCCCAAAGCTCTTCCCTACCGAGGATTTCGCATTTCAAGCTTTGATTGCCGCGTGTAATGGTCGCAAGCTCCGCTTCCGTCGCCGCTTTATAGAGGTGCTTGCCTGCAACGCCGTTGCCAGGCAATTCCCCTTTCGTTATCAACGTCCACGTACCGAACGACCAGCCCGATTTCACATTTCCTGCTATATCGTCGTAGCTTTCAAAATCCGCGATTTGCATACAGCCGTTTTCGATAATGGGTTGATTTTGCACCTGCTCGGATGCACTTGATTCTTCCGAAACACTGCTGCTTTCGTTGTCGCCCGTATTATCACATCCACCAAAGGCGATAAGCGCGCCAAAGCTCATCATAGCCGTCACGGCAAGAACGCCGATTCTTCTAAACAATTTTTTCATGCTTATCCTCCTTATTTCTTCGTGTATGCGATTTCATCCAGGTAAACCGTCTTGACGCCTGCCTCGCCCTCTTCCGTCAAAATGTTATCCATGAAGAAGTAGAAGCCGTTTACCTTATCCAACCTCGACAGTGTAGAAACCTTGATTTGCAAATAGTTCCAACCAGGGGCAAGCTCGTAATCGTTGATGGACAAATACTGGTCCCCGACGAAGGTCGAAAGACGCAATTCCACAGTTTCCGCTTCCGTATTATAGATGGAAAGCGTGAGGTCTTGCAATTCGGATAAGTTGCCGCCGTTCAAGCTTGCCGCACTGATGGAGAAGAACGGTTCGTACGTTCCCTCAACGACCTTACCCGTCAAATCTATCCTCAAAGATTGATTACCATTGGATACGTATTGCGTGTCGGTGTTGATAGAAATCGGCGTTTCCGTTCTCGTACGGATACCGTCCGTCTTTCCGTCCTCAAAATCAATGGCGATTTGATACAAGCCCGACAGCACTTTCTTCGTTTCCACCGTCTTACCGTCGAAGGTCACCGACAGCACAAGCGTGGTTTCCTTGGAAAGGTCGATGATAAGCTGATAACTGCCAGCCTCTTTTACAAGCTGTTCGCCCTTATAGCTTACAGTCGCGTCCTCATTGTAGGTGTTGAAACGAACGATTGCTTTGCCTTGCTGAACGACGATATCTTCGTACAATACGCCGTGATCAGAGCTGCAAAGCAGAATCATTTCCGCCAACTCGCGGCGGGTCGCATAGAATACGTCGCGATCGGTAATAGGCGTTACCTCGGAGAATACGCTTGCGTACAAGGTATCCTCTATCGCCTGCGAATCCAGCCCTCTTTCCGTATAGATTTCATCCAACATATTCAAATATTCGTAATCTTCCATACCGTCGCGGTAGGATACCGCACGCAGGGAGCCTACGGGGCCTATAATGCCGTAAGGCGCGCCCGGATAGAACAGGAAACCGTCGCCAGGCACGTAATCGCCGCGCATCGTTTCCGTATACGGGTCGTCTACGGGTTCGCTGTAATTATCCCAAAGATAATCGTTGATAGCCCAATTCAAATACCCATCCATATCGTACGCCTTTTGCATCCAGCTCATCAAACGGCTGCCGAGCAAATAATCGTCGATATGCGTCGTGGGATAAGGATATTTCGGGGATACGCAGGTGTAGAACCAATCTTCCTTTTCATACGGCCAATCCCCTTCCAAATCGTCCGCAAACGCGTGGTCGCGCTGGTCTTGATTGTAAAGAAACTCCAACTCGATACAAGGCGTGATGGCATCTGCGCCGATGGAATTCATTTTATCCACGGAATCGGGTTTGTTAAGCGGCAATACGTTGGGAATCGTAACCAAAGTTTCCGAAACCGTTTCAAGGAAGAAACTGTAATTGTCGTAGCCGACAAGCTCCGCCTCCAACTCCGCATTGACGTCAAGAAGCATCTTTTTATACGCCGCGTTTACGTTTTGCACTTTTTCAAACGAGCCAGGTCTGCTCTCGGACGGCTCGTCGATGATGTTACAAAAATAGAAAATCGCTTTGTCTAAATAATTGACGTTATCCTCTAAGCTCGCTTTTACGATTGCTTTTAAATACGTCTTTAAAAGGGTAACGTTGAAAGGAACGGTCATGCCATCGTATATCTGCGAGGTCACCTCGTAATATACGTTATAGATAGAGAACCCCGCCCAGTTATAATATTTACGAAGCAATTCCACGTACTTTTCCTCGCCGCCCACGCCGTTGAACGGCAAATAGCAGTTCATACGGTATTTCAGCTGTTCCTCAAAGTATACGGTATCCATATAATCAGAGGAATCAAACTCGAACGAGGCGTAATTATCACGGCTGAAACGGGACAAATAATTCTTCGTCGAAGGGGTCGCAGGGACCTCGAAATCCCAAACGGTAAGGCTGACGGGGACGTTATAAACGCCCTCCTTTGCGCGTACCGTCACCGTACCCGTATATACGCCGGGGGCTGTGTCGGCAAGCGTTTGCACCTCTACGTAAATCGCCTGCGTATTTCCCTCTTTTACGACGTTTTCACCGTATTCCACGGCTACGTCCATAGGCAACAACGCATCGGGTACCATACTTCCCACCTTAAAGTCGGGATTCGTACCTTTACGCGTCGTTATTTCCAAATACTTCTCCATATACACGGAAACGTTTTCTTCGGGAATATACGCCTTTCCGTTGGTCAAACGGGAAACCTCGACGGTGTAACCGTCGATATCCTCGTTTGCAAGGAAAACGACCTGCGCGCCCTCGTATTCCCCTTTCGCCATCTCAATCGTCAAAGGGGTCAATTCGGGAATATCGCCCGTATAATTTTGCAAGACTTTCTCTTGCGCGTCCGTTGTCCAAAGCGTGATACCTACGCCTGCCGCTTCTTCCGTTCCACCGTCAGAGTTTTGCGTAGCACCGCAGCTTGCGGCGCTACCTATTACCCCACCGAGCATCACCGCTGAAAGCGCAAGCGATAACGCCTTTCGGATGTTCTTTTTCTTCATATTGCTTATTCTCCTTATAAGCCTGCTGCCTCTTTGATACGGTTCCATTCCGCATCGCTGTATTTCATTTTATCATTCAACTCGGTCGGCGTAAGCGCGTCCTTCGAGCCTACCGCAACGCTAAGGCATACCTCGATGGTTGCAGGAATCGCGCCGCTGTTGGCGCCCATTGCGGAAACGTTACCGCGATAGAACATAGCCGACTTGTTCGTTTGGCTGATCAACGTCCCGTTCATTAGGGTAGAAACGGACGTTTCGAACTTAGAAAGCGTCGTACCGCTGTAATCGTATTCAAAAGGCAAGAAACCACCGTTTACGTTTTCTTTATAAATCTTGATACCTTCGTCGGAAGCCATATAGAGCAAGAACTGACGGGCGAGCTTTTTCGCATTGCTGTATGCAGGCGCGTATACCTGGTGTTCGGTCGCCTTACTGTACGTAATGCTGCGCGCTTCCTTAATTCTTGCAAAATCCTCTGCGGATACACCTGCGTAGCTGCTTTCCCCTTTATCGACTGCATCCACTACCGCACGAAGGGTCGCGTCCGTCATATTCTTATCGTTCAACGTTTCTACGATACTGCTGATAACGGGCGTTTTCATCAACGCAAAATTCTTGGTCGAACGCGCATCTGCGGATTCCTGTTCAAGCCAGTCGCCGCAAGGATACATTGCATATTTGCTGTTTTGATCGAGGAACTGAATTTGCAAGGTTTTGAACTGCTCCTGACCGTATTCGTTGCAATCGAGGTCGCTCCAACCGTTTTCCACGGAGATAAGGTTATCCAAAACCTCCAACGCTTTTACACGGCCCTTTTGTTCAAAAATCTTGTTGGAAATGATCCATTCGCCCTGCAATTCGTCGTAAATCTTTGCTTCAAAGAATTTGTCATAGGTTTCCTTGCCTGCATACTGCGCCCACCAACTGTATACCATATTGCCGCTCCATTGGTCAAGCTGACCGGGATATACGAAAGGTACGATTCCCGAATTTGCCGCTTTCAAGGACGCTGCAAATTCCGCAAGCTCCGTCGTCGTTCTGGGCAACTGATAATTGTCGCCAAGCGCACCCTTGATAACGTCCTCGTTATAGATAATACCCATCGTACCCGTTGCCCAAGGCACGCTGTAATATTTTCCGTCCTCGAACACGATCATATCCTTGACCGATTTCGTCATCTTGTCACCGAAGGTAACGCCCTCGCCTGGAATTTCCATCGTATAAAGGTCGGAAAGGTCGTCTAACCCACCGTAGTTCTCATACGAGTCCTTCGTTTGATAAATGGTTTTATCCAAAGAGAAATACAAATCGTAATCGTTTTGCGCCTTGCCCGATTTAAAGCTGGTATCCAAAACGTTGGTGTCCGTTGCTTCCTTTATATGCACGTCTATACCGGAATTTTTCGCTTCAAAGCCCTTTTCCAACTCTTTCAGCCATTTCGTGCCGTAACCTCTGTTCAATACATACACGTGCAGGTTGGTGTTGTCCTCCACCGTGTTGTCGACGCTGTTGTTGCCGCCGCCAAAACAGCCCGTCAACATACCTGCGGCGCAAACAAGCGCCAACGTCAATGCCAATTTTTTTTTCATCATTTTATATCTCCTTTTGTTTTTTTCTATCTCATTTCGGTAAACGTACCGTTTTAACCCTTGATGCCGCCGATCGTAATATTTTCCATCAGCGTCTTGTTGAATACGATAAACAAGATAGCCGTCGGCAAAGCCGCCATAAAGATGCCTGCAAAATAAATCGTAGGGTCCAACGAATAAATCGCCTCCACCTGATATTTATAAAGCCCTGCCGCCAGCGTCGGGAAATTTTCCAAATACAAAATTACCGTACTATAATCGTTCCACGTGCCGATAAAAGACAGCAGCCCTATCGCCAAAATGGAAGACATTCCCAAGGGCAGCATAATGCGGAAACAAGTGGTAAAATCGTTTGCCCCGTCGATTTCCGCCGCCTCTCTATACGTTTTAGAAAGGTTGGAAAAATAGCTGTGCATAATAAGGAAGTGCATACCGTGTCCCGCGCCGAGCGCCAACAAAAACAGCGGCGTATTGACCAACCCCAAGTTATTCAAGAATATAAAGTTTGCCGTCGTTTGTCCGTAAACGGGCAACATGATTTGTATGATAAGGAAAGCGTACAACGCCTTTTTTCCTCTAAATTCATACTGCGCCATTACGTACGCGAGCATTGTCGTTGCCCAAAGTTTCATAAACGTCGCGCCAAACGAAAACCACAGCGAATTGAAAATCATCATCACGTAGTTGGTATCGTTATATTCCATCGTTTGGATTGCTGTCCAGTAATTTTCCCATTTAAAATCAAAATTTTCGGGAATAACGCGAAGAGGGTCCAATGCATAATCGTATCCGTCGCGCAGGGAAATCAAAAAACCCCATATGATGACCGCAAACAAAGAGATTGCCCATATCCACATAAAAGCGACGAAAACGTTAAACAGTATGCCGTGCTTTTTGTTTAATTTGTTCTTCTGATGCTTTACCGCATGCAGCATTGCCGCCGCCTGACGGGCATATTCTTGCTGCTGTTCCTCTAACGTCTTTTGCTGTAAATCAAATTCTGCCATATCAATACTCCACGGCATCGCCGAATTTGTTCATAAACCAACGTCCGACCACAACGAGGGGTACCGTCAAAACGGTAAAGAACAGACCTGCCGCAACCGCGTAATTTTGCATAACCGACGACGACGCGTCGCTGTAAACCACATGGTACAGCCAATAGGAAATGGTATACGTGCCGTATTTACCTTCCGTGAATACCATAACCGAACCAGAAGAACCGAAAATACCGATGATATGCAAGGTAAGCATCGTGCAAAGCGTAGGCCAAATCAAAGGGACGATGATGAAGAAAAATTCTTTTACGGGTCCCACGCCGTCCAGCTTGCCGTATTCGATAACGTCAGGTGGGATACGCCCCATTGCGCCCAACCAAATAATAAGGTTGCCACCCAAGCCCATCCATATATCGTATACGATGATGGTCTTTAACGCATAGTTGGTGCTATAAATAAAGCTGTCGGTTATTCCAAGGTTTAAAATATCGTTTAAAAACCATTTCAACGGACCGTTCGGACCGACGAGATTTTTAAACAGCATCGCCATCATAATACCGCTTACCGCGCCGGGCAAGTACAGTAAAATACGCACTACGCCATACCCAAAGCATTTTTTATAAATCAGATATACCGCAAAGATGGACACGGGGACCATACAGATGCTGACCGCAAAGAAGATCAGCGTATTGCGGAAGCCTTCGCCAAGAGGTTCTCTCGTGTCGCCCAAAGCCTGGACAACGTATTCAAAGTTTCCAAGCCAAAACTCGCCCGTTTCAGCGTTTTCAAACGCCATCATGAGCGATTCGATTTGTACGCCCAGCCAAAAAATCAAAAGATGGATAAGCGCAGGCGCCAAGGCAAATAGGATAAACACCTTTCTTATGGTGAAAAAGCCCTTTCGACGCTTTATGGTGGGAGGCGGCGTCCCGAAGGACGCGCCCGTTTCCACCGATTGTTCTCTTACGTCATTTTGTGTCATACGTTTTCCTCTTGAAACGTTTTTCTCTTCTTTTTCATCAACGCTACGGTTGCCGACGCCAACAAAGGCATTGCCGTCAAGCCTGCAATCGCGCTGCCGCAGCCGCCGAACAGCTGTTCCTCGCTGCTATCGGGCTCTTGCACGGGTTCCTTTTCGTCGGGAATAGCCTTCGTCTTTTCAAAGGAAACCTTGATTTCCAAATTTTCCTCTACGCAAGTAAACGTATATTTACCTTCCGCGTTTACACTGATAGACTTTCCGTTTACCGTAATCGAAGCGATTTGATATCCGTCGTTTACCGTTACCGTCAACACCGTTTCGCCAAACGCGCCGACCTCGGCTTTGCTGACTTCCGCTTTACCGCCGTCGCCTGCGTTTACCGAAACTGCATACGTTTTTGCCGTCGCCGTAGCCGTGAAGCTTGCATCCACCGTCACCGCATACGCCGTGTACGTGTATGCGCCGCTTGCGTAAACCAGCTTATCCGTGACGTCCACGCCGCCAAACGTTGCGCCGCTGACCACGTAACCCACTTCAGGAACAATGGTAAATACTACGCTACCGTTATAATCGACCGCCGTTTTATCCGATGTGATTTGTAAGTGCTCTGCGGCTTCAACGTTGACGTTGCACGCCGATTTCGCCGTTACGATATCCAGAACGATATGCTCGGAGATAGCTTCTACACGATAGATATAACCGCCGCCTACCTTTTCAAGCAATGCCGTTACGTCCACACCGTTCGCCTTTACCAACGTGACGTCATAGCCCGACGCAAGAGGAATGGAAATTGCCGCAGGCTGACCTGCCTTGAATACGTAATCCGCTTGCTGTACAAGCCCTTCCGCCTGATTGCTCGTTACCGTGAAATAATCGTACGGGCTGGAAAGGGTAAACGTCGCTTTTTCGTCTTCCAAATACGGCAGCATCATACGGGGACCGTAAGGAATGCAAGTATAATCAATGTAGGAAATAATTTCTTCGCCGTTGATTTTAACGTAATAGTAATTACCGATTTGTTCGCCGTTTCCAAGATATTGTACAATACCGAGCTCTACGGTAAATTCTGCGCCGCCCTGCGTCCATTCTTCGGAAGCATACTTACCTGCAAAATTTTCACCGCCGTTAATACCCAGCATATAGATTGCTTTATCTTCGCCCATATTTCTGACCTCGAAGATGAAGCCGCCCTTATCCCAAATCGTATTCGACGTAATATTTTTAAATGCGCCGATTCTCAATCTGCCCGAAAATTCGTCGTTGAGCTTGATTTTCAGCGAAACCGCGTCGTTGCCGTTCGTCGGCGTTTCCATAAAGATACCGTTTGCCGCAATTTCGCTGTTCGTCCCTTCCGCGTCGGTTGCGGTGCCGTCACCCCAAACCATGGAAAGCACTTTTGTATACTCGTAAATATCGTACACCGTCGCCGTACCCGTCGCCGCTTCAATAAATTCGATTTCCACAACGTCGCCTGCCGACGGCTGACTTGCGATATATTCGTAGAAGCCCTCTTTCACAGTATAACCTTCGGTGCCCACTACGCTTTGAAGATTCCATTTAAAGGTTGCAACATAGTAGCCACTTTTGGGAATGACTGCTAACGTCGTAGCATAGCCCTCTACCACTTTACCGCCAAGCACCTTGCCCTCGCCCTCTGTAAATACGTCTACCGTTTCGTATTCCTTCGCGGTAAACAGTTCGAACAGGCCGCCTGCTTCGTTATAGATATTGAAATAATTGCCCAACTCGATGACGTCCGTTTCATATACAAGCGCTTCTACGCCGCATACCCAAACGCGAATACGGTGACCTGCCGCATCGCCGTTGAGCAAGCGTTCTTCCACCGCGACCTCAACGGTGATATATCCGTCAACGGGTATTTCTTCCGCATAATCGCAAACGTACGCGCCGTTAAAATCGTTCATCGCGTCAATCAGCTGTACGCGCACGCCCGTCTCCTTTTTATTCACTTTCAAAACGTAACCGTTGGCCCATACGCTGTCCGCGTTTACGTTGAACAAACCGATTTTATAGATGCCGATATTGTCATATGCGTTCAGATTGAATTTAACGCCCACGTTTTTCGTCGCGTTAATCTGTCCTACCGCCGTGTGCTTATCACCGCCGAATACGGAAGTTACGCCTACGACCTCTGCAAAATCCGCAACCGTCGCTTCGCCGTAGGTGTAGCCTGCTTCCGCAAACGTGACCTTCAACACCGTCGCGTTCGTAGCGTTTTCCAATACGTATTCGTAATAAGTGCCGTTTTCAGAGCTGTTCGCCGTCAAGCTGTCCATAATATCCGTGCCGTCCAGCGTTACCGATTGCAAGTAATACCCCTCCGCAGGCGTAATGACAAGCTTGGTTTCAAAGCCTTCTACGACCTCGACGCCTTCCACGCTGCCCTCGCCGATTTTCTCGACGTCAAGTATAAACGTTGATTTTGTCGTGGACAGCTTATACGTTGCCTCATCGCCATAACCGTTGAACGCATTGCCAAGAACGATGGCGTTCGATTCGTACGACAAAATTTCCTCACCGTTGACGATAACGCCGATCTTATGATAGCCGTCTGCAACGCCGTCGTTGTATCTCGCTACGTTATATACCGCGATGGAATACTCCGCCACGCTCTCTACGCCAACCTCCGCCGTGACCGCAACGTTGTCGCCGTTGAACAGCTGGAATACAGCCGTTGCCACGTTGTATTGTAAAATGTAACCGTCCGTTTCGCCGCCCCACACGTTGGTAAGCTCCGATTTGAAGAAGCCGAGCTTTATCAAACCGCTTTCACCGTAAGGGATAAGTTTATATGTGATTTGCTTATTGACGCTGTTTTCAACCTCGTCCAATCGAGTGGTCGCACCCATTTTTCCGTCAATGCTCGCCTGACCGATAAGCTCTGCCAAATCCACTGCGTTGGAAATCGTATCGTACGTAAACAAGCTGATAAATTCTACGGTCACCGCCGTTTCTTTCGTCACATTTTCAATCGTAAGCTGTCCGTCCACGACGTTTTCCGTCACGTCCACGCCGTCCACCGTTACAGACGAAAGTTCGTAACCTTCCGCCGCCGCAATCGTCAATACCGCCGTATCCCCTTCGTATAAACCTACGTTACCCGTCACGCTGCCGCTTCCGTTTACCGTCACGTTTAAATCAAAGGCGTTTTTAGGTGCCTCTACCGTTGTCAAAACGGTGTATTCCGTACCGTCGCCGTAGCCGTTAAATTCGCCGCCGAGAACAATCGAATTGCTTTGATAGGAAATGACCTCTACCCCGTCGATTTTTACGACGAGCTTGTGATAACCGTCCGCAACGCCGTTGTTATATCTCGTTACGTTGTACACCTCAACCGTGTGTTCAAGCGCCGAAGAAAGGGCAATTTTATCCGTTAAATTGTCGTTGTTCCCGTCGCAAAGACGCACCATAGACGTGCCTGCATAGTATTGCAAAATATACCCGTCGGTCGAGCCGCACCATCCGTTGGTACCCGCCGCCTTGAACAAGCCGAGCTTGACAATGCCGCTTTGCGCAGGCGTTGACAGCTTATACGTAACGCCTACGTTCGTCTTGGTTTCGCCAAGACCGCCGATATACGTCGTGCCTGCGTTTGCGCCTGCAATTTCCGTCGCACTCGCGTTGTTGATAACGGATACGTCGTAAATCCCCGCTACTTCGTCATAGGTGTAGCTGTTCGTCGTCGAGAAAACGCCCGTTGCCGAGCCTTCGTTGTAAATATTGAAATATTTCCCAAGAGGAATATCGCTCTCCGTCGTGGAATAGGTCACCTTTTCCGTTCCGTCCACCACGATACGTAAGGTGTAGCTTACTCCCGTAGACGTTACGCTGATTTCAAACACCGCTTTGCCATCTGCCAGCTCGTCTGCGACGCTGATATTGTTCAAGTTAAGGTTCTTTTCCGAATTACCATCAACGCAACCAAGCAGATTAAATTGCTGGCTTGCGATATCCGAAAACCAAAGAATGTACCCTGCGCCTGCCCATACGTTGTTTTCTTCACTCTTGAAAGCACCGAGCTTCACCTGACCGCTGCCGCTGGGCGTATAGGTAAATTTCACGCCTACGTTTTTCACCGTATCCGTACCGAGGGAACAAATCGCAGAGCCTTTCTCCCCCGTCGAAACGGCACCGCCCGTCAAATCCTCGATATCCGTGATCGTCACGTCGCCCGTTTCCACGGTCGTCTTTGCCGTGAACGAGGTATTTGCGTCCGCATACGTCGGGAAATACTGCCCCCACGTGCTTGCAACAGTCGTCGTGCTTGCCGTGTACGGCGTACCCTCCTTGATAAGGGTCAAGGACAAGGCGCCGTTTTCCAACACGATGGACATTTCACCCTCGATGGTGACAAGCTCTGAAAGGTCGGATACGCCGATGCCCAACCCCGTACGCGCAATAACGCTATCTACGTTCGAGGGGTCGCAAATTTCCAACCAATAATCCCACGTGTCATTTGCATATCTGCAAAAAATCTGCACCATCTGACCGCCGCTTGCCCAAGCGTTGGCTTTTTCCGTGCGGAATGCACCGATTTTAATGCCCTTGTTGGGGCCGATCGTCACGCTTAAATCGCATTTGATACCGACTGCGGAAGTCGAATCTACCGCATTCGGCAAAGACGCAAGGTTGGTCGTCGTGCCGCCTGCGCCGCTCTTTTCACCGCCGACCTCGCTAACGTCGTATACCACCGCCGCGCTTTCAGCTGCAACGCTGTATTTTTCAGGCAACAACCCTACAAATAACGAAAGTGCGCATAAGCATACCGTTGCAAAAAACAAACCGATTACCGTTCTTTTCTTTGTTCTCGTCATCACTTTTTCCTCCATGATGCAACCTATACCTAAACAGTTTACTGTTTATCACCGCAAAAAACAAGTATTTTGCGATTAAATGCCATATTTTTTAGACCTGCAAAAAAGCCTTGCGACTTCACCCTATTTTTAGGGTGAAGTACGCATTTTTCATTTTAGTCAGCCCAAAGTCCGCTGTCCGATTCGGGCCATCCCACTACGTTGTCCGTGGGCGACGTCCTGACAACTTCCTCGTCAAGAAGCAACACTTCCATTTCTGGTTTTTCATAAATTCTCTTCATTTTAGTCACTTCCTTTTAATTAAAAATCACAATCGCTTCGCCTTGCGCTATCGTAACGTTTGCACCCGTGCCTACGCCCGATTTTACGCCGTTTACGCCAAAGACGTAATACGTTTTGCCGTTTTCGACCTTTTGCGTTACCGTCGTGGAAAGGGTGCTGTTTCCATTATAGCCAAGCCCCGAGCTTTGCGTTACTGCGTTCACCTTCATCGTCACCGTTGCGCCGTCGCCGTTCGTAAACGTCGTCGTTGCCGAACGGTAATAATTCACGCTGGAAATAAAATTCTTCTTAATGGTCGATTTATCCGTGAATTGATAGCCCGATAATTCGTAGCCCTTCAACAACCCTTGCAGCTTAACGAACTGCTCGTTCGCGCCCTTTACCCAAGCATAGGTACCGTTGGCGTTGCCTGCAAAGTCCACAATCGTATTCGACGAATTGGCAGAATCCTCTATGATAGGGAAGAAATTGAACCAAGCGATACCGTCGTTACCGAATGCCGCCGCATACAGCATAGACGTATATACGTCCTTGCTTTCCAAGTTTTCTTGGTCGTTGTAGTTGAACGCCGTCAGCGTTTGATAAACGCCTACGTTGTCGTAGCCTGCCGCTACCTCCATGATCGCCTGATAGGTCGAGGAATAACGGTCTTGATATACGTATCCGTATTCCATAACGCTGTCCGTGTACATATTAAAGCAAACGTAGTCGCAACCAGCGCCGTCTATCCATTCTTTTAAGTAGCTCTTATATGCGCTCAAGCCCGTAAAGTTCTGGCTGTACGCAATGGTAAGGCCTGCGTGCATGAAAGGCACCATATCCGTCCTGAGCTTTGCCGTCGCCGTCTTTAACGCGTTGACCGTCGCGCCAAGCGAGAGCATCATATCCCCCGTCGTAGGCTCGTCGGCAAGCATAAAGCCGTAGAAAGCGTCGTGTTTCACGTAGTTGGAGGCTTCCGTCCCATCTGCAAGGCGCGCCTCTATTTTCGCTGCAACGTCAGAAGTACTCGTAAGCAAGCTACCCTCTGTGCTGCCGCGTTCGTTGCTTGCAAAATCGTGAATATAGGAATCGGCAACCAATACCTTCATACCTCTTGCCCAAGCCGCATCCATTACGACCTTCGTCGCGCTGTTTGCCCAAACGTCGTTTTCGTTGAACTGACCGCCCATATTTTCGAGCAGTACTACGTTCAAGCCCAAAGCTTTTTGCATATCCAAAAGAGTACCGATATGTTCCGCCGTCGCCCAATTTCTCGCTTCGCTTGCGTTCGGCGTGTACGTACCGTCTGCCTTGACGTATACCTTGTATTTATTGCTAACCGCATCGAGCGTATAGCTATTCGTGTCCAAGCCTGCCGCGCTCATTTGCGCCGCCGTGAACCAGAAATAGCCGTCGCGCACCGATTGATATGCCCAAACGGGTTTCACCGTAACCGATGGAATGCTTGCCGTTTCGCTCACAAACAGATTGGTTGCTTCATCCGCAGGATATGCGGTTACGCTGACCGTATGGTCGCCCACGACAACGGGCGTATATGCAAGCGTTTCGCCTGCCTCGACCCTGATATCGCCCGTATGGCTGTTGCTGTCCGATACGACGTAATACGCTGCGTTTTCAACCTCCGTCCACGTCACCGTATAACCGTCGCCGTAGGAAAGCATAGGCGTAGCGAGATATTGCCCCTCGGTAATGTCAAAGCTGATTTGCGTATTCGTATCCGACAAGCTGTAATTGCTGATAACGTACAGCTTGCCGCCGATTTCGATGGCAGGCTCGTTGGAAAGGTTGACGCGATGACCGTTTACCGTCAACGCATAAACCGCCGTATCCAAGGTCAAGGTGACCGTAGAGCCGCTTTGCGAACTCGTTACGCTGTACGCGCCCTCACCCGTCGAGGAAACGTTCAAATTGTTATCAATCACGATATCCGCAACGCCGTTTACGTAACCGAGCACGATGCTATTTTTCGCATACCAAGGGTTTTCCGTATCATTCTTCGCCTCTACTGCGACCTCGTAAATATTTCTTGCGTGATTTTCTTCCACGTAATCGGTGTAAATATAGCCTTGCGTGCCGTTTGCGTAGTTCAATACGATATACCCTCTTGCAGAAACCGTACGGTTATACTGGGTTTGAGGAATATCGATAAGCGCCGCAACGTACGTCCAGGTCGCTTCTTCCGCGCCCGTCACCAGCCAGCCGCCGTTGCCGTTCACCTCTTCCACCTTTGCCTTTACCGCTTCGGGGAAGTTTGTAAAGGTCAACGCCTTATCGCCCAATTTCGCGGTGGGGGCGATGATGGCGCCGATTTCCGCAATGGGCAAGCTATTGTAAACGCTTGCGGTGATATCCGTCTTAAAGCGGATACCGCTTTCCCCTGCCTTCAAACGCACGGCAGCACCCTCTTGCATATAGAAATCGCTTACGTTCAGCCAAGCTGCATACAGCGTGACGTCCGCCGTGACTTCATACGCATACCCTACGGGATAAATGCTCGAATAATCGTTTTCCGTTGCCGTCCAGCCAAGGAAAATTTTTCCGCTCTGTTCGGTCGCCATAGGTAAAACGTAGGCGTTTTCCACGAACGAGCTGCTGCTTGCGCCTGCGCCTTCCAAAGTGATTTGCCCGTAAGCGGTCTGCGCCTTGATGCTTGCGCTGAGTTGGTTGTGGATATTGAACCACGTACCGAGCGAAACCTCACTGCTTGCATAGCTTCCGCGTACCGCGCCCTCGATACCGATATAGAGGGTGTGCGAGCCGTTGGGGTTTTCCAACGCATAAATTTCCAAATCGATATATTCGCCGAATGCCGTATCATACACGCCGTTTTCCAACAGGTCAACTACCTGCGTGTCATAACCGCTCTTCAACTTTATCGACAAATTCGTTTCGCTGTTTCTGTAAATCCAAAGAGTGTATCCCTTTGCGTCGCCGCTGTTAAAATCGGCGTTTTCTCTGTACAAGCCGATAACGACCCAGCCCTCTACCGTGGGATAGGAAATACGAAGATTAACACCCTCGTTCACGCCCGTAGGAAGGCTGCCCAAACGGTGGGAATTGCCCGCTTCGTAATTGTTGACCGCCTTGCCTTCGGACAATTCAGCAACGTCGTACATCGTCGCCGTGGGAATATCCAAGGTGGTTGCAACCGTATAGGTTGTACCGTCGCCGTAGCCGTTGAATTTCGTGCCGAAGCTCATCGCATTGGAAACGTAGCTGATGATTTCCTTTTCGTCCACCTTTACGGTGAGTTTGGAATAGCCGTCCGCAACGCCGTCTTTATATCTTTCCACAAGGGAAATTTCCACCAAGCGTACCAAAGCCGCGTCGATAGCAACCGCGTCACCGAGTTCACCGTTGTCGCCGTTGCAAAGCTGCATCGTGCTTGCGCCTGCATTGTATTGCAATAAATACCCGTTGGTTGCGCCGCCCCAAGGATTGTCGACCGTTTTATACAAGCCGAGCTTGATAACGCCGCTTTGCGCGGGCGTTTGTAATGCGAACACAACGCCGCTGTTCATTGCGGAAGAAAGCGCGCCAAAACTTGTGTTGCCTGCGGACGCGCCAACCATTGAAGAGCTACTGCCCGATAAATTCCAAACGTCGTAAACGGTCGCTTCCGCATACGTATAGGTATACGTCGTGCCAATCGTCACACAATCGCTGATGCCCAAAGCGTTATACGAACCGAAATAGGTACCGAGCGTCTTGGTCGCTGCCGTAGAGATGACCTCGCTGCCGCCGTCCCAAGTGATTTTCACGTATACGTTGCCGCTTACCGTGAAAATTTCCACAACCAGTTCTTCCCCTTCGCTTGCCGTATGGTTTGCCGTTACCAAAGGCGTGTCGCCGTCACAAATAGAGAAACGGGGAGTCCAATCGCCGTACTGCGTCCAGTTCGCCATAATACGGAAAATGTAACCGTTGTTCCAAATATTGCCTGCCGACGTATTGAACGCGCCGATACGCAGTTGTTTATTCGCACCGATTGCAGGCGTCGTCATTTTGAATTTGATACCCGTATTCACGTTAGAGGAAAGATTGACGATATCCGTACCTTTATCCTCTGCCAATACAACGGCTTCCACACCAAGATCGCCAAGGTCGGAAACCGAATAGGAAATCGCCGAAAACGTAACGACGACTGCAGTCGTTTCCTTTACGCTTGCAACCGACAGTTTGCCGTCTACCACGTTTGCCGTTACGTCTACGCCGTCCACCGTTACGGAAGCGATTTGATAAAGGACGTCGGGTGTAATCGTAAATTCGACCGTATCCCCTTCATATACGCCGTTGCCGCCCGTCACGCTACCGTTGCCGTTTACCGTTACGTTCATATCAAACGCCGTTTTGTTGGTGGTTAAAACCGTATATTCCGTACCCTCGCCGTAGCCGTTAAATTCGCCGCCGAGAACAATCGAATTGCTTTGATAGGAAATGACCTCTGCACCGTCGATTTTTACGACGAGCTTGTGATAACCGTCCGCAACGCCGTTGTTATATCTCGTTACGTTGTACGCTTCAACCGTGTGTTCAAGCCCCGAAGAAAGGGAAATTTTATCCGTTAAATTGTCGTTGTTACCGTTGCAAAGACGTACCTGAGACGTGCTCGCATAGTATTGCAAAATATACCCGTCGGTCGTGCCGCCCCATACGTTGGTACCCGCCGCCTTGAACAAGCCAAGCTTGACAATGCCGCTTTGCGCAGGCGTTGACAGCTTATACATGACACCTTTGTTATCCACGTCCGCGCCAAGTCCGCCGATATACGTCGTGCCTGCACTTGCACCTGCGATTTCCGTCGTGCCCGTATTGATAACGGACAAATCGTTCATCGACGACACCGTAGCGTACGTGAAATTATTCGTCGTCGAGAAAACGCCCGTTGCCGAGCCTTCGTTATAAATATTGAAATATTTTCCAAGAGGAATATTGCTTGTCGTCGTGGAATAGGTCACCTTTTCCGTTCCGTCCACCACGATATGTAAGGTATAGCCCGTCGCCGTAGACGTTACGCTGATCTCAAACACCGCCTTGCCGTCCGCCAGCTCGCTAGCGATGCTGATATTGTTCATACCTACCTGCGTTTCCGCGTTACCGCTAATACAGCCGAGCATATTAAATTGCTGGTTTGCGATATCCGAAAACCAAAGAATGTACCCTGCGCCCGACCATACGTTGTTTTGCTCACTCTTGAAAACGCCGAGCTTTACCTGACCGCTGCCGCTGGGCGTATAGGTAAATTTCACGCCCAAGTTTTCCACCGTATCCGTACCGAGGGAACAAATCGCAGAGCCTCCGCTACTCGTCGAAACGGCACTGCCCGTCAAATCCTCGATATCCGTAACCGTTGCAGGCGCCAACGTAGTATCCGTCGTATAGCTGCTGTTATCGGCATACGTAGGGAAGTTTTGTCCCCAAGTGCTCGCAATCGTCGTCGTGCTGACCGTATACGTCGTGCCTTCCCTTACAAAATTTACGGAAAGGGTAGAGTTTTCCAACACGATGGACATTTCACCCTCGAAGGTAATAAGCTCTGAAAGGTCGGATACGCCGATACCTAACCCCGTACGTGCGATAATGCTGTCATTGTTAGAAGGGTCGCAAATTTCCAACCAATAATCCCACGTATCGTTTGCATATCTACTAAATAAATGCACCATCTGTCCGCCGCTTGCCCAAGCGTTGCTGGACGAGCTTCTAAACGCGCCGATTTTAAGCCCCTTATTGGGGCCAAGCGTAACGCTTATATTAAATTTAATCCCAACGTTTGAACTACTGGTCACCGTTTCGGGCAGTGCACCAAGGTTGACCGTAGAGCCGCTCGCGCCTTCTTTTTTCGCCGCACCAAGCTCGCCGATGTCATATACGGTCGCCGTCGTTGCCGCGCTTACCGTGGACGGCTGTTGCGAGAGCGAAATGCCTGCAAAGAAAGATGCCACACACACGAGCGCTGTGAGCAAAAGCAAGAATAAAGACTTTCTTTTACTACTGAGTTTCATGGTTCCCTCCTATTAATATATCATTCTTATTATTTTTCTTCGTTAAAAAATTCCAAAACGCCTTGCCCCATCGACAGGACGATTTCGGTGGCCGTTACCGCCAAGCGTTTTTTTATCCCCTTATTGCCGAGGATATAATAGGTGTTCCCTGCGGAAACGGTATACGCCACCTCGGGGGCCAAAAGCTTTTCCCCTATCGTTTCCGTCATAGACAGTGCGTTTACTTTCATCACTGCTTTTTGTCCGCTTTCGTCTTTAAAAGTTGTCGTTACCGAACGGAAATAAGAAAAATTCGTTCCCGGTAAATGCTTGATGGGATATTTTTCCTCGTCCGTCTGCTGACGGTCCTCGTAGGTATATCCGTCCAATATACGCTGAATACGGACAAACTGTTCATTCGCTTCCTTTACCCATTGATAGGTAGGCGTCGGAACGCCGTTATAATCGACCATGGTATGCTCTATCGTATCCGACGATTCGACCACGGGGAAGTAATTAAACCACGAATATCCTGCCCCGCCGTGCGCCGCCACGTACAGCATCGACATATACACGTCGATATCCGATACATCGTTTCGCCGGATCTCGTTCCACGCCGTCAAGGTTTGGAAAAAATCCGCTCCGCCATATTCCTGGATTACCTCCATCAACGCTTCGTACGTTTCGGGATAGCGGTCGGGCCACCTTTCCCCCATGTAAATGACGTTGTTGGTATACAGATTAAAGCAAACGTGGTCGCATTCCGTATAAGAAAACCAATCGCGAAGATAATTTTTAAAGCTTTCCAAGCCCTCCCAATACTGGCTGTATGCAATCGTCAAGCCTGCGTGCATAAACGGATTGTCCCTGCCAAGCTTTTTCGCCGCTTTTCTCAAAGCCTTGACGGTGTCGCTTAAACAGCTTCTCACCACCGTTTCCACGGGCTCGTCTAACAGCATAAATCCAAAAAAGGCAGGATGCTTTACGTAATTTGCCGCCTCGCCGCCGTCTGCCAGCCGCTTGGCAATCGCGCCGTCTATTTCCTCTTTTGCCGCCGAGATATTGCGCGAATAGCCGTGTATCACACTGTCCGCCACGATTACTTTCATACCGCGCGCCCACGCCGCGTCCATAATTCGTTTCATGGCGCATGTTTCCCAAACGTCATTTTCTTCAAACTGACCGCCCATATGATTTTCGGTAAGTACGACGTTTAAACCGCACTCTTTCAACATATCTATGTGCGCGCCGATATATTTTTCATCCGTCCAATTTTTGGCTTTTCCGCCGTCCATAGTGAAATTGCCGTCCACGTCCACGTAAACGCGTCCTCTGCCACATTCATCCAACCCCTCGCAATCCTCTATACGCAATCCGTAGCTTTCCAACAGCTCCTTGGTGAAACGGAAATGCCCGTCGCGGATACATTGATACGCCCAAATAGGCTTCACCGCCAACGTTTCTATCGTTGCAGGTTTACTGTCCGCATAAGCGGCGTCATCCGAACACGCCCAAACCGTCACCGTATGCGCGCCGACTACCTGCGGCGTGTACGCGCACGCTTGCGTGCGTACGGTGGGCAAATGGCTGTTGTCGTCCGTCACCAAATAATATTCTGCACCCTCGACCTGCTCCCAAACGATTTCATACCCCTCGCCCTTGCGAAGCGACGGCGTTTGCAGTACCGTTGCGGATACAGCTTCCTCGTTGCCTACTATTTCTTTCACTGCTTACTCCTTTTCGGCTATAATCTCTTACAGTATAATTATATCGTATTATTTTTGCATTTTCTATCAAGATTCTATCCGATTTTTTATATTATCTTGATATTTTTGTAAAATTTTTCCTATTTTTCAGCTTTTTTGTTACATTACGTTGGGCGTTACCGTTCTGCTCCAATGATAGCTCCAAGGGGCTTTCTTCACAAATTCCCGCTCCTCGTTCCCGTAATAATCCAACCGTTTTTCTTCCAATTCGGGTATCGTATCGATTTCACTGTTCAAATACTCGTTTAAACGGCGTTTACAACTTTTCAGGCGCAGCATTAACCCCCCGATACGCTGTTCCTGCACTTCGAAGCCGTGCGGCTTGTTTTCCGTAAACCAAACCTTGCGAAAACGGTCGAAGAAAGCGTCCAGGCGGTCGAGCGCCGTTTGATAATCCGCCGTCGCTTTGACAAGCGCCTCGCGGTTCTTTGCTTGATAAGCGAGATAGGTGCGCCAGCCAAGGTCGTATTTTACGTTTAAGAAATCGCACAATGCAGCCAAATACTCAAACAGGTACGCATATCCGCTACTTTGCGCCGCCAAGCGGTATTTTTTCGCCGCTTGTGCGTATTCCTCAGGCACGCTTTCAACCACGGTCGTGTCAAAATACCCCAAAAACGGGTCGGCGTAAAACATCGCTTTGCCCATATTCAGTAATGCGTAATCGTTGCCACCGACAAAGTTGGGGATATCCAGCGCCATAAAATCGTCAAAGCTTTCCCCCATCACCTTAAGAAATTTCTCTTTCCAAACGCTTTCCCTTTCCTCGCCGTCGTAAATACATTTTACTGCACATAGAGAAGGCAATAAAGCGTAATAGGAACATTCTTTACCGTTATCCCCCCACAAGGTGAGCATCACGTTGTCGACCTGCTGTTTACGGCACGCGCGCATCGCAGGCGCCATATACGTCAAGGTAGCGGCGTTGGCAGACGAAAAGCCGAACCAACTGAGTGCGCCGCCCGCAAACCAAACCTCGTTGCCCAGCGCGCGATGATTGCGTATCCTCTCCGCGTACCCTCCTTCCTCTTTTCTATAATAATCCCAATACACCAACCCCACGTTTTGCGGAATTTGTTTTGCCTGTTCTTGCGGAATTTCCGGTGTCTGCCCATTTAGAGTTCCAAAATCCTCTCCGCTTGTCAAGCGGAAAATCATATCCGACCACATAATGGGGTTTAAGCCGTATTTTTCCGCAAGCGACAAAACCTTGTATAAATGCCGATTGAATACCTCGAACGCGTCTTGCTCGCCGTATCTTCTCTTGAACTCCCCTAAACCAAGCATGAACGCCTCGTCCATACCGATATGCACCGTTTTGGAAGTAAAAGTTTCGGAAATTGTTGCAAACATATTTTCAATCAACACGTAAGTACGCTTGGCGTCCGCCAACAATACGTCTGCGGTATCGTGTGCATGGTCGTGATATACCGCCCAAACGAATATGCTTTCCAAATGCGCCAACGTCTGTATGCAAGGTATCAATTCTATCCCAAGCGATGTGCAATAGCCGTCGATATCCCGTAATTCCGCTTGCGTATAACGCCCACGCATCAAGCCGAAATACGGCTCGTTTTTCACCTCGTATGTGTCCTCGGTATAAAGAAGCAGGGTATTGTACCCAAAGCCCGATAAAATCCGTGCGTACTTTTTCACCTGTTCGGGCTTCATCACCGCATTTCTCGACATATCCAGCATCGCGCCAAAACGTTTTTTATCTCGCATATCCGCCTCCAAAAAATATTTAACTACTTTTCTTTCTATTATATTTTATAATAGAAATTTATAAAATTCTATCAACATTGTTACCATTTTTTTATATTATCTTGACAATTCACTTGCTTTTTGTTATAATCCATAGTATGAAAAACAAGAAATTACAATATCATTACCGTTCGGGCAAAGGCGAGGACCACATTATTGAAGCGGAGCCGCTTTACAGCGAAGTACGCGTACAGGCGATACAGTCCCTCTATCAATACCGCTTGGCCCCCGATTTTAAGCATCCCGGCGAAAGCCATGATTTGCACGAATTTTTCTACGTTATGCAAGGCAAAATGAAGGTCATCACGCGAAACGGCACCTTCTATCTCAACGCAGGCGATTTTATCATCGTTCCCCCTAATCTATTCCACACGATGTGGCCGAATAAGGACTTTTCCTTTTCCGTTTCCATCTGCTTTAAAGGCGAGGGGTTAGAGGATAATTTGATTACGATGAAAATCGGTAAATTGAACAACGCGGAAAAATACTGCCTGAACCAAATCGTCAAAACGTACGCAGAAAACCGCTTGGGGGAGCCCAACAGTGTTTTCCCTACCACCGACGAGCCTAAAAACGATTACGCTTTCCGTCAAATTATCAAAAACGAACTGGAAAATTTGCTGATTTTGATAACCAGAGATTTTCAGCTTTCTTTAACGGCGCAAAACGAAACGCTGACGCAAAGCAGTGCTGATATCGCGATGAAAACCAAAGCCTACATTGACGAGCATTTTAAAGAAAAATTGCTGCTGGATGATATCGCAAAGGAGCTTGGTTACAGCGTTGGGCATATTTGCAGAGTCTTTAAAAAACGGCAGGGCTTGTCCATCGTCAATTATATTTTGAAAAGGCGCATACAGGAAGCCATGCTTCTTTTAAATAAAGGTAAAAGTCTGCAAAGCGTTTCAGATGAATTAGGTTTTGACAGCATACAGTATTTCTGTAAAATTTTCAAACGCATCGTAAATATTACTCCCAAACAGTACAAGCAACGTTCAATGCAGGACCATTACATTTCGTACGATTACTTCCTCTCGGTTATGCCTTAATCCAAGACGTTGTCGCTTTTATCTACCCACTTGCCAGCCTTAAAGACTGAAAAAGGCGGTTTTTGCGCTGCTCTGCTTGCGAAATACCGCCTTTATCTTGTAATGTCTTTTCTTTGTTTACTGGGTAGCAAATTTTGCGTGGTGAGAGAAAGGATTTGACTAATTTCCGAATGTATGCTATACTATCGTCGAACGAGTGAATAAGGACATGGGTAGGTCGTTTTCGATTTTTTGCAGCCATTTTTGGCGTGAAGACGGAACGACCACATGTTTGACCATTTACAGAGCTGGACTACGTGGACACAATGGGAATAAGATTACATGAAAGCATCGCTGGTGGACACG
>JAFUIT010000072.1 GCA_017468345.1 Clostridia bacterium | reverse complement strand
CCCCCTCCTATCTGACCCGTTACGATATGCTAAACGACGTAAAGGAAGGGGGCATGTACTTGTTGAATTGTCCTTTTCATGAAATGGACGATCTTGAAAAGCACCTCCCTGCCGCTATGAAACGTCAAATCGCGGAAAAACGCTTGCAGTTTTACGTCATAGACGCCACGAAAATCGCAAACGAAGTCGGTTTGAATGGGCGAACCGGCACAATCATGCAAGCGGCGTTTTTCGCGCTTAATCCTGCTATTTTACCCTATGAAAATGCCATCGAATACCTGAAAGAAGAACTAAACCGTACTTTTTCCAAAAAGAGCTCGGACGTCCTTGCGCGAAACTTCACCGCGATCGATCGCACAAAGGCGGCGTTGCGCAAAATCGATTATCCCAAAGAATGGAAAAATGCCGATACAGGCGCGCAACCGCCCGATTTACCTGAAAACGAGTACTTCCGCAAGTTTATGTATCCCATTCTTTCCATGCGCGGGGACGAACTGCCCACCTCCGCCTTTCAAGCGGACGGCAGTGTGCCGACGGGAACGGTCAAATATGAAAAACACGGAATGCCCTATCTCTTGCCGAAATGGATACCCGAAAATTGCATTCAATGCAATCAATGCGCTTTCGTTTGTCCACACGCCTGTATTCGCCCTTTTTTAACGGAGAAAACGCGCGAAAAGCCGAAAGATTTTCACACGATCGACGCTATGGGGCTGAATGATACGGGATACCGTATACAAGTATCCATTCACGACTGCATGGGGTGCGGAGTCTGCGCCAACGTTTGCCCTGCCAAAGAAAAGGCGTTGGTGATGCGCACTTCGTCCGATTTACAAACAAATGAGGGCGAAAATTGGAATTTCGCGCAAACTTTACCTTCTATCTCTACTCCTTTTAAACGGAATACGGTCAAAGGCAGTCAATTTTATCCGCCCCTTTTCGAGTTCTCCTATGCCTGCTCGGGTTGCGGCGAAACCCCTTATATCAAGGTTTTAACCCAACTTTTCGGCGAAAAAATGCTGATCGCCAACGCCACGGGATGTTCTTCAATCTACGGGGGATCCGCCCCTGCCTGCCCTTATACGAAAAACTCCGACGGCAAAGGTCCTGCATGGGCAAATTCTTTATTCGAAGACAATGCGGAGTTCGGTTTGGGGATGCGTTTGGCGTGGAATATTCGCCAAGAACCGCCCAAAAATAAATCGGTTTGGATCATCGGCGGCGACGGTTGGGCGTATGATATCGGCTACGGCGGTTTGGATCACGTGTTGGCAAGCGGTGAAAACGTCAACGTGTTGGTATTGGATTCGGAAGTGTACTCGAACACGGGCGGACAATCGTCCAAAGCGACCCCCTTGGGCGCGGTCGCACGCTTTGCCGCCAAAGGAAAACGCCTGAAAAAGAAAGAACTGGGCTTGATGGCGATACAATACGGTTACGTATACGTCGCACAAGTGTCCATGGGCGCGAATAAACAGCATTTTTTAAACGTTTTAACGGAAGCCGAGGCGTACGACGGCCCGTCCTTAATCATCGCATATTCGCCCTGTATTGCCCACGGAATGAACATGGAAAAGTGTATGGAAGAAGAACGACTGGCGGTCGATTGCGGCTACTGGAACTTGTACCGTTTTCACCCTGCGTTAAAAGCGGAAGGAAAAAATCCTTTTCAGTTGGACAGCAAAGCCCCCACCGCCGACCTCCGCACGTTTTTTATGGGTGAAAATCGCTTTGCTACGCTAAAAAAACAACTGCCCGACGAGGCGGACAGTATTTTTGCACAAGCGGAACGAGAATGCAAAGAACGGTTTGACCATTTACAACGTTTACAAACGCTGTACGAGCCTTAAAAAAGACACCCTTATGGGTGTCTTCATTTATGCCATCATAATTTCGGAAATAACGTCCAACACTTTGTCGTGACAACCGCCGCAACCGGTCGAACAATGCGTAATACGCTGTACGTCCTTGAAAACTTCCAAAACGTCTTCCATTTTGTTGTGATGTTCTAAAGCGTGTTCGATATCCGAATAGCTTACCTGTTTACAGTTGCAAATGATGATGTTTTCCATAATATATCTCTCCTTTTTATAATTTTTGTAAATTTATTCCGCGAAATATTCGGGATGAGCGTCAAACCCGTCCGCTTCCGTAATCTCACGCAAAACGCGGCAAGGATTCCCCACCGCGATCACCCCCGCGGGAATATCCCTCGTCACCACCGATCCCGCGCCGATGACCGAGCCTGCGCCGATCGTTACTCCGCCGCATACCGTCACGTTTCCGCCGATCCAGCAGTTATCCCCGACGGTAATCGCACCCGCCCGTTCGAGGTTGGTAACCGCGCCCGTTTTCTCGTTGAAAAATGCGTTGCGGTCCTGATATCGCAAGGGATGAATGTGAGTTAAAAAGGACACGTTCGGCCCGATAAACACCGAACTGCCGATCGTTACCTTCCCCTCGTCCAACACGGTCAAATTAAAGTTGGCGTAACTCCCCTTTCCGAAGGTGGTATTCGTGCCGAAATCAAAGTAGATCGGGCCTTGCAAATACACGTCCTCCGCACGGTTGGGAAGAAGTTTATCGAGAATTTTTTTACGCTTTTTCGCGTGCGTTTCGTCCGTTTTATTGTATAAACGGCAAAGTTTATGCACCCTCGTCCGCTCCTTTGGCATTCCCTCGCAAAACGGGTCGTAAATTTTACCTGCAAACATTTTCTCGCGTTCGGTCATATAATGCGCTCTCTTTGTGATTTTACATAGTATATCATAATTCCTTTTAAAATGCAATATATTTCCCAAAAATTTTTGTGCAAAAAGAAAGGAAAACCCCTCGCGGATAAATCCGCGAGGGGGAAGCTAATCACTACTTATTGCAAAGGTTTTACTTCAACATTGTAATAAATATCAATCATCTCAAGCACATCATCCCAAGTAATATATCCTTTACCGATTGCAATCTTCAAATACTGTGCATTATACAATTCAAACGCTTCTTCAGAAATCAAATCTTCAAAGTCTGCATACGTATACAAACCATATTGTTCAATATCTGCTTGCATAGCATCTGCATCATATGCAAATGTATCTGTATTAATATCAAAGTGGTTCAACAGCGGATCAAGATATGCAGAAGACGACAAAACGCCATTTGTAAAGCAAGTAATATTCTTATACGATACTACTTCATAAACTGTCGTTATCCGAACCATTCTCTCTACGGCAATCATCTGCACCTTTTCAAGATTCCCATTTTCTACATTCAATGAAACAAATGTATGACCGATAAACGCACTCGCCATTTCATCTGTAATCGCAATATATTTGTTCAATGTTACATCATAAAATACATGTTCAGAAAGAATATCTAAATATGTGCCATTGGAAAAATGCATTCGAGTAATTGTAGTTTCTTTTTCTACACCTTTGTGATCCACAATATAAGCAATAGGCGCAGAAACTAATTTACCCATTTCATGATCCCATACAAGTAACTGTTCTGAACCGTTAAGTTCATCCACTCGTTTCTGCGTTCCATCAGAAAGCGCAATAAGAGTATCACCTGTAATACACGAATTTTCGGTTTCGACCTTAATAGTTACAGTATCTTCATTTTCCACTCCTGTTGTGAAGTCAATATCTAACGTACCGCTCCATGTACCCCAACTACCAGAAGTAATTGAACCCACATCAGAAGGATCGACAGTAACCGACTTAATAGAATATCCAGAGATTGACAATGTAACCGTATAAGATGCCATATCCATTATTGCGCTAGTTGCACCGCTGCTTAAAGTTGTACTATCACCATCCGTTACGCTAATCGTTGCTGTAACCGCATTATTGGACGCGCCACTCTCTTCAAGCTTAAAGTAGAAATACCCCTTATTCACATTAACACTAACAGTTTTCGACGCATCAACCTTTACCGTATATGACCCATCATTATTACTGCTTGCATTAGTGATAGAACCAAGGTAATAATACTTGTTTGCGGTAGGTGTAAAGGAAATTTCGGTTCCTTCTGTATACTCTCCTGTTTCAAACCCGTCTGCCGTAGCATTGTCTTTAACAACTGTAATTTTATAGTACGTAGCAAACTCAACCGACATATTTG
>JAFUIT010000071.1 GCA_017468345.1 Clostridia bacterium | reverse complement strand
CTCGGTAAAACCATGCCCGCAAAAGGACTGACGTTGATGCAGGTTGAATACGAAAATTAGTAAAATGCAGGGATTGCACGGCTAGAGCAGTACGGCTAGTGCAATAAAGAAGGTACACTATGGAATTGTGGTCTATATACGAATCTATCGGCACAATAACGGGAATGTTTGGGAAGGTGCAGCCGGACGATCCAAACTATGGCGACACGTTGTTGATTACAGCAATCGTGTCGGCGAGTATTGGGCTGATCGTTTTCCTGTTGCAAGGGCTTGCTTTGTATTGTATGGCGAAAAAGCGCAAACTGCGTTATAAAGGGTTGGCGTTCGTACCGTTTGCAAATATTTTATTGATGGGCAGGCTTGCAGGGGATACAACCTTTTTTGGACAAAGGATAAAGCGCGCGGGGTTGTATGCCATGATCGCGCAGATTATCGTTACGGTATTGGTTTGTTCGTATATCCTTTCGGATATTTATCTGCATCAAAGCGGTTGTATCCGCTACGAAGCGGTAGACGACGCTTTGGAGCAATTCCGTGTGCATTGGAATGAAGGTACGAGATTTCAAAAATTCCTGTTCAATTATACGTACGACGTCGTATATCTTTTGCATATGATTTTGGGGCTTGCGAGTGAAATTTTGATGCTCATGCTTTTGTCGAGCTTGTATAAAAAATACGCCCCCGATAGCTACGTATGGATGACGGTGCTGACGCTGTTTGTGCCGCTTGCTAGTTGCGTGATCTTGTTGGTTCTCCGCAACCGCAAGGCGGTGGATTATCAGGCGTACATGCGCGCTAAACACGAAGCGTATATGCGCCGAAATCAGCAATATTACGGGCAGGGCGGCTACAATCCTTACGGTGGTTCGCCTTACGGTGGGTATCAACAGGGCTATGGACAACAGAGCGCGCCGCAAAACAAGCCGGAAGAACCATTTTCGGAATTTGCGTCCGATAAAAAGCAGGACGAGCCGTTCTCGGAGTTTTCTTCGGACGGTAAAAATAAAAACGACGGAGATTCGGATGGATTTTTCGATTAAGAAAGTCAGTGGGACGGCTTTAACGTAACAATCGCATATAAAGAGAAAGACGGGATAAGAAAAAGTTATATTTCCCGTCTTTTTTTGTGTAAAACCGTTTTCAAACGGTTTACTTGTAAAAAATACTGTGGTATAATAAAAATAGTTATAATTAACAATTATAACTAAACGGCATAAAAATCCTTACGAGCAGAAAAGACGAAAAAGGAGCGCACAATGGAAAAGAATATAGCGGCAATTGCTACACCCGCGGGAAAGGGCGGGGTTGCGATCATACGTATCAGCGGCAAAAACCCGCTGGAATTAGCGGCGAAGATGTTTACGCCCGTCGGCAAAACGAAAGTGGCGGATTTTGAGCCGTACCGCATGTACCCCGGTCAAATCGATGGGGGTGGTTTTTCCGATTATGGACTGTGCGTGTATTTTAAAGGCCCAGCAAGCTATACGGGCGAAGACATCGTGGAGTTTCAATGCCACGGCGGCGAGAGTGTTGCTCGTGGGATTTTGAAACAGACTTTCCGTTTGGGGGCAAGCCCCGCGGGGCGCGGCGAATTTACCAAACGCGCATTTTTAAACGGTAAACTCTCCTTGGCGGCGACGGAAGGGGTTGCGGATATGATCAATGGGGAGTCGGAAGCGGAAGTCAAAGCAGGGTATCTTTTGTACAGCGAAAAGTTGACGAATAAAGTTCGGGATTTGCAAGCGGAACTGAAAAATATTCTTGCAGGCATCGACGTATCCGTGGACTATCCCGAAGAAGATATTGAAGAAGAACACGTGGAAGAATTGATCCCCAGGCTGCAACAGCTCAGCCTTTCCATTTCGGCGCTGACGGCAAGTTATGCGGTTGGCAAAAAGATAAAATCGGGGGTGACGGTCGCAATCTGCGGCAAGCCTAACACGGGCAAAAGTTCCTTGTTGAACCGATTGCTCGGTTATGACAAAGCGATTGTTTCGGATGTTGCGGGCACGACGCGCGACGCCGTGGAAGGGACGCTTGAAATCGACGGCAGAAAATTCAATTTATACGATACGGCGGGCGTGCGCGAGAGCGGCGATAAAATCGAAAATATCGGTATCGAACGTGCGGAAAGTATTATCCGTTCGGCGGACGTGGCGGTGTTCGTTGCCGATTACAGTGGCATCATGGACGAAGAAGACGCGCGGGTGCTTGAAATGATTGCAAGCAAACCGCTAATCAAGGTGTTTAATAAAATCGATCTTACGCATGACGAAACGGAAACGGACGCGGACGTACATACTTCCGCCGTTACGGGCGAAGGGATTGAAAATCTGAAATCGCTTTTATACGAAAAGGGGTTTGGCGCGCGCGGCGAAGACGCGGCGTTCTTGATCG
This sequence comes from Clostridia bacterium, assembly GCA_017468345.1. Taxonomy (GTDB): domain Bacteria; phylum Bacillota; class Clostridia; order Christensenellales; family Borkfalkiaceae; genus Scatosoma. The sequence continues at coordinate 117 of JAFUIT010000071.1, read as the reverse complement.
AAGAACGGCACTTCGAAGCGCTCAAGCGCGCAAACGATAGCTTGCAAAAATCAATCGCAGCTTGTCGGGCGGGAGAGCCGCTCGACTTGATCGGAATCGACGTAAAAGAAGCGTGGG
>JAFUIT010000070.1 GCA_017468345.1 Clostridia bacterium | reverse complement strand
TTACCTTTAACGGTAGCACGCTTTGGGATATTAACAAAAATGATGACGGCGCTTATGGTTCTACGCAGGGCAATATCGCAAGCGGCGGTGTTTATGCGCCAATTCTTGTAACGATGAGCTCGGAACTTGGTTCTTCCTTAAAGCTTACCGTACCTACTGCATATACGAACGGTACAGACGGACACGAAGAAATCGTGATTAAAAAGGGTTTCTGTATATATGAGAACGGCGTTTCTTACTATGTCACGAACGACGTTGTTTTCACGAACAATGACACTACGGCTTGGAAGAAAGAAGTAAAGGGTATCGAACTTGCAACCGAAGTTACGGGCATTATAACAAAAGCAAACCGTACGGACGGCGCTACAAACGAAAACTTCGTTATCTTCCAGCTTTCCAACAACGACTATACTGGCTGTGATACGACGGCGATTACAGATATCAGCTCGATTTACGGTTATATCGATATCGGCGGTACTGTTGTCACAACAAAGCCCGGTGAACCTTACTTCAACGTTTGGAAAATCGCCAACAGCGTTGCATTCCGCGCACCCGGTTTGGATGCGACTGGATTGCAAAACGTTCCATACATCACGATTAAGGCAGGGGCGAAATTCCCTTCCTATAACACGCAATACAACGGCACTCCGCTTACTTATTACGTAACGTCGGAAGACATTACGTTTGTCCACGACGTTCCCAACGATACGTGGACGGTTGGGACGCAGTCGACGGCCGAGTATACCGTAACCTTCACGGTAGACGGTTCGACCTATACCACGCAATCGGTTACGAGCGGCAACGCAGCAAGCGAGCCCACCGCGCCTACGAAAGCGGAAGACGCTAATTATACCTATACCTTTGACGGTTGGTATTTGGACGGTAACAAGTACGACTTCTCTGCTGCGATTACGTCGGATATCACATTGACGGCGCAGTTTACCGCAACGCCGAAAGCCAATACGGTTGACATTACAAACGAACTGACATGTCATTCTCAGGGACAATTTTCTGCAGGTACGGAAACGTACATGATCAAAACGCCGAACGCGTATTGGACGAAAAATCCTCAAGGCGGTTGCTTGAACGAATACGATGCGGAAGGTGCAGGAGGCGGTCAGGAACAGATGAAGTACATTTATTTTAATGGTACTTCCCTTTACAATATCAACAAAAACGATGACGATAGCTACAACGCGGAGCAGAGCAACATCGCAAGCGGCGGCATTTACGCGCCTATCCTTGTTACGATGGGGCTTGACGGGACGTATAGCTACATTCAAATACATGTTCCTACCGAATATCCTAATTTAGGCGGGACTGCAAATCAAAACCATCAAAGTATTGAGATCAAAGCAGGGTTCTCCGTTACTGAAGGTAGTACTACTTGGTCTACGTCGAAGGACGTTAAGTGGCTCAACCTTAACGGCACTTGGGTAAACGTAGACGATACCTTCGCTGCAAGTACCGTTACGATCGACAATCCTCGTATCGAAGGGGATGCAAAAGAACTTTATAAGGTAGATATCACTTCCCAAAGTTGGACCATTGACTGTAACCACTTTGACTTTATGTACGGTAACGCTTATGATACCTATCGTCAATATATCTACATCAACGGTGTGTCGGTATACGATATCAATGCAAATACGGACGACAGCGGATATACGTACAGCACAAGTCCGATGAATTCTACGGCGGACGGTCATCCCGAATTATTTGCACATCCCGTTTTGATTTATACGGAAGCTGAGGGGGAGGTAAACTCGAATACGCTTACGCTTTGGATTCATAAGAACTATATCGAAAGCTTGGGCGATGACATCACGATTACGTTGGGCGCGGGCTACAATGCGTTTACGAACGGACTTTCGTTGGCTGAAAACGTTAATTATTCGATGATTGCAAACGTAACCGTTGACAACGGCACGAAAATTATATCGGATAAAATAATCAAGGGTAATACGATATCGGGGCTTTTTGGAACGCCGACAAAGGAGATGACGGAAACGACGATCTATACCTTTGAAGGTTGGTACGTTGCAAATACGGATACCGTATACGATCCTACGACGCCTATCACCGAAGATATTTCGGTCGAAGCAAGATTTACGGAAGAAACGGTAAAATTGATTGAAACGGAAGTAGTGGGGATTACACACTACTTGAAGATTAGCGACGATAACTGGCTTGCGTTCGAACTGTCCGAACACGATTATGCGAATGCGGCTGGCAACTACAATATGGGCGGTTATACGGAGCTGCTTCGTATCGGTTTCTTGGATAAGGTAATTTTAAAGGGCAGTATCGTTTTGAATAGCGGTACGGTTTCGGAAGCGACCCTGATGGACGTCTATAAATCGTACGGCCCTCTGGAAGGTCCTTTGCTGAATTTCTGGAGTTTAGAACAATTCGGTATACGTGTTCCTGTTGGCAACGGCGTTACGGAAATCGTAATACAAGAAGGCTGCTTCTTCCCTTCGTACGCATACGTGTCGGGCGGAACGATCGAGGATACCCGTTATGCGATTATGCGAGAGGCAACCTATAAATACGACGAAAATATGGGCGTATTTGTAAAGCAGGCCGCAGTAGAGGTAGATATTCAAATGGAAGCAGGCGCGTCTGTACGCGTTACGTCCGATATGACGACCAGCGGTATCCGTTTCCAGACGAATATTGCAAAAGCGGATTTGGAAACCTTGCAAGCGGCAGTTGCGGAAGGCGAAAATCAAAAGTATACGAAAGTCGAATTCGGTACGTTGATCGTTCCCACCGATTATTTGATGGGCGGTTCGTTCACGCACGATTGGTTGATTAACAATGGTTTGGACTATTTGGATATTGTGTCCACTGTAGAGATTGAGGATTTGACCACGTTCCCCGTAAAAGGCGAAACGTACTATTCCTACTTCGGTTCCATTGTTAAATTAAAGGAAACGAATTACGGCAGAACTTTCTCCGGCCTTGGGTATATCAAACTGACGGATTTGGAAGAAAAGGAAATATATATTTACGCGCAATATGACGCGGCAAATAAACGTTCGGCGTCCTTCGTCGCAAATGCGGCAATCAACGACCGCCAGGATAGTCAAGACGACGAATATAAGCATTTAACGGAAAATGATAACTACTCGCCTTATACCTATGATGAACGTACCTTCTTAGAGGGCTACATTGTTTGGTCAAATTCTGCGATTAATTCGGATGATTTAGGAATTTTGGAGAAAGGCGCATCGAAAGAGATCGCGCCTACCACGCAAAAACTTGCAGGCGCTTACGTAAAATTGATATATTCGACCGAGGTCAACCTTTGGGGCGTGTTTACCTATACGGACGGTGACAAGACGGCAAGTGAAGATTTCTACTTGCAAGCGGGTACGACTGAGCATAAGCAGTATCTTGATATCTTCCGTTACAACGGCGTGGGTTACGGTATGGATACCAGCAACCTTTCGATGACCTCGATTACACTTACAAATGCGGAATTGGAGGCTAAGAGCGGCTCGGTAAAGGTTTACGGTTTGTATTCGGAAGACAAAACCATTGATACGGCGAATCAAGAGATATATTTGACGGTGGCGCAGGACGACAGTTCCGAAATGACGGTCGGCGCGCACCTGGGTATCGGCGGTGCTTTGACGTATCTTGCAAAATCGGGCGTCTACGAAGGCGTAATCGGCGGTTCCAGCAGTTGGAAAAACGGTACGGTAGCGATCAGCACGGATAAGAGCGTGTTCGATTCGAAAAACGTATACAAGAGTGGTTCCAGCTCGTCTTCTGCTTCTACGGAAGCAGGTTACTACGGCAGTGCAACCGGCAGTAAACCTTCGGACGGTGCGGTAAACCTTATCAATAACTTTGACGCAGGCCGTCAAATTCAGCAATCTTGGTATGCGGAAGTCGGCGGTAGCGACACCGCAACCGACGGTTCTAATGGTTATAACCGTGCATACTGCTATACCGGCAGTACGAAAGGGCAATACTGGCCCTACAACCCCGTTCAGGCAGGTGACGTTGTATCCAACCCTGGTCAAATCGTTGATTATGAAATCAATACAACGAAAGGTTACATCTACGTGAAAGCGCGTGCGATGGACTGGGCAAAAGGGTATGACGCAAGTAGACCTTGCGAAAACGCAGTAGAAGGCGGCGTTACGACGAAATCGTACGTAGAAAACTACTACCGTTTGAATACGGACGGCACGTTGGTGGTGAACAACGGCTTTGTCGATTGGAACGGCTTTACCGATATGGCAAGCTGTGATTGGGCTTCGACCGAGCTTCCTGCGGTATATCCCGTTCATACGTTGAATTACTACGTTTCCAACATCGACGGCGACGGTTCGTGGACGGACGCAATCGAATACAATTCGAGCTTGAGTTCTTGGACAGTCAGTCCTTATCACCAATTTGCAAGTGCTGCTAACGGCTTGACAAAGGTAGAAGATTGGTTTGCTTGGGCAAACGGCGGCGACGGAAACGCGTTCGGTATGGGTATTTATATCCCCAACGTTACCCGTTACACTTCGGGTCGTTCCAACTCGTCTACAGCATACTACACGGATACGAATTTCCAAAACAGCAACGCATTGCCTGTGGATAATTATTCGGAGTTTAGCTGGAGTTCGCTCAAAAACGTAGACATGGTAACTGATTTTGCTGAACGCGGTAACATCTTGGCTGACAAGGATATGATGTCGAACATGCAGTCCATTCAGTACACTTATCAGAGTGCTTACGTATCTAACACCAGCTATACTGCACCCGGTATCGATTTCCGTATGGAAGCATACGTTCCTATCGAATACAGCTATGTAATCTGCTTAAATACCGTTGACACCATCCGTGAGACTTTCTATTCGATCATGGAGAACGGTACGGTTACCAACGCAGGCAACGCTTACGAAAAGGTTGGTCTTGACGCATGGGCGCGTGCCGACAAGAAGTGGACCTGGTAAAATTTCATAACAAACAAAAAGTCGTTACGGCATGCCGTAACGGCTTTTTTCATTCAATAAGGGGGCTGTGGATAAAATCGAAAAAATTGTTTACAACAATTTAAATATTTACACAAAGTTTACTTGATTTTTTGTTAAATTACTTGCGCGCTTGCCTCTTTTGTGCTATAATACAATAGCTAAAGTGTTTTATTCTGCCATATTATACAAAAAAGCGCCAAAAAACGACAAAAATGAGCAGAAAAAATAAGCCCATGGGCTTTCATTCATCCGCCTAAAGGGGATGAATGAAATAAATAGTTAATTGTAAAAAAAATATAGGTGAAGATTGCGCATATCGCGCATAAAATAATTTGATAAGCAAAACTTTTTGGGGTAATGAGAGAAATTGTTTTAAAGGAGTGTTGTGTAAAATGATTGACAACAAGATTTATGTAGAAACAAACGGTGTACGATTGGCTTATGAACAGCCGCGCGTAGAGGTGCTTTGCTGGGAAAACGATATCTTAGCAACGCAGTATTCGACCGATGTCGGTGGACAATTCCCGACAAGCGGGGACAACAACTGGAATTAAGGAGGTACGGGAGATGAAAGCTTTTAAATTGAACAAAGTAAGAACTTTCTTGTTGACCTGTATCGTAAGCTTAGCGGCTGTATTTGGCGCTACGCTTTCTTACGCATTGGCAAAGCCCGTAAACGCAAACGCGGAAACGCTTAGTTCTACCGAATATCAAACGGACGGCGCTTCGATACGTGTCTTCCAAAAGAATTCGGACGGCTCTTTTACGACTACGCAGAGGAAAGGTATCCGTTTCCACGTTGAAATGGGAAAGAATTACGCCTATAACGGCAAGGCCATTTTGGATTTGGAAAATACGAATGAAAACGGCTCGTACGTGGTAAACGAAGGATTTAAAACGTATACGTTGATTTTGCCCAGCCGTTTGTTGCCTGAAAGCGGCGATTTGACGGTAGACACGGAGAAGGTCATGAAACTGGACACCTCCGGCTACTGGTATCCTGACGATGAAGGCAATCTTGAATCGGTTGCATACGTTTACGACGTTCCTCTGGTATGGTACACGGACGAATTTACCTTCCGCGGTATCATTTGTACTGTGGACGAAAGCGGCAATGAAACGGTAGTCGCGTCGACGGAAATTACGGACACCTCGAAAAGAATTTTGGCGCAAGTGGCAAAGTTGGCGTACAGCGATACCAAAGCGGCGATCGACGATACGACCAAAACCTATTGGGGCAGTGAAGACAATGACAATAAGGCATTGGATGAAATTGACAAGTTTATCCCTAAATATGAAATTACCTACAAAGTAGGTGAAACGACAACAACCGAAACGGTAGTTTGGGGTGAGAAACCTCAAAGTGTGCCGGATGATATTGCTTTCGACGAGGAAACCTTGAAAGCACTCGACTACGAAACGAAATGGTACAACGAAGCTACCAACGAAACGGTAAACCTTACCGAGGGGTTGGATCTTGAGATAAGCGAGTTGACCACTCCGATCACTTTGACGCAGGCAAGCGCGTTAAAATTTAGACTTACGGGCGTTGCCGATTACAACAATTTCACCGTAGACAGCACGCTGTACAGCGGCGTTAAACTGTATGCGACCCTGCCCGTAGGGGATATTTATACAACGGATGAGATCAAAAACGGCAGCGAAAGAATGGTTGCGTTGACTACGGACACTGTCAAAGTGGAACTTCAAAAGAGTGGCGAGGAAACCACAAGCGCTTTTATAATCCAAGGCGTTTGGACGTTGATGGAAGGCAAAAACGACGGTGCGCAAATGCGTTTGGTCTTCGCATTTGACAGCGGTACGCTGGAAGACGGCGATAAACTGATCGTGAAGGCGGATTCCGTATTCTACGTAAGCGGCGTTATGTATAAGCTGACGGAAGATTATGCCATCGATTATACGGTGGTATCGGGAACGGAAGATTACGGTATGTTCCTCGGCTATCTTCACAATTCCGATATCAAGATGATCGAAAACTATACGGAAACGGGTACGGACGGTAATTTGCGTGAGGTTATCCGTATAACTTTTTACGACGATCTTTTGATCAACAGCACTTTTAAGTTTGTCTATGACGGCACGTTGCCCGCAGGGTATGAACACGCGGTATACACACAGTGTAATGATACGGGGGTGAAAAAAGAAATTACAAAAGGGCATTATTATTGGAACGAAGGCAAACATACCATTCTCGAATTGGATGGTTATGCTTATCATAACAATGATGAATTGTTCGGCGCGCCCGGTATAAAGATTGTACAAAACGGCGGGTATTATATCTTTGAAGACGCGATTTACTCGTATTTCACCGGTGAAGAATGGGTTGTCGGTTCGGAAAAGGGTACGTTCGGTACGTCCGCGTTTGAAATCATTGGTACAAATTATACGACGGGTACGGAAGAAGTGCGTTTTACTACCACGACGGAAACGACGCTTGCCGATGGTACGACGAAGACCGACCGTTGGTTTGACGCGGTTCGTCAAATGTACGTGGAAAATATGTCTGAAAGCGAACCCTATGCGGTATACCATACGGCGGCGGACGGGAAAACGGTGACCGAATTGACCGAGTTCATTTTCCACGGTCAAGACGACACAAACGCCTCGAAGGGTTACAACCACATTTTCGGTATTCGTAACTTCATAGGCAAGGAAGCGGGGGAAAAGGTCACGATCATTAAGGGAACCCGTTTCTGGTACGGCAGTGATTATTTCACTGCAAGCGAAGATATTAACTTCTATTTCAGAGGTACGGATTGGGTCGTAGGGCACGACGGTACGGCGGATAAGAAAATCACCATTGATGACTTTAAGGGAGAAAATTACGAGTGGTACGAAGTGAGCACCAATAAACTTCGTATGGTTTTTAACAGCGCAATGTTTAACGATGCGTATGGTGCGCTCACGATTGAAAGCGGCAGCGTCAAGATCGATAATACCGCTTATACAAATTTATATTATCACGGTGGCGGAAATAATATTTTTGAAATCATCGGCAACGTAACGGGCGACGTTACCAAAACGCTTGGGACAACGGCATTTGAAACTACGTTGACGATCGAGAAAGGTACACGCCTTTGGTTGGGTAAGTATTGTCTTGAATTTGACGAAACTATGGAATGGCTCTATATTGGCGGTATGCACGACTCGCATGCCTTATCGGACAATGACCCTACGGAGGTGAGCCTGCACACCAAGGCCGACTGGGTAAATGCAAATTCCAACACGAACGTTACGCGCGCGGACGTTGTCAATGTACATAACGATTCCGACAGTGAAGTTCGTATTCAGCTGGTGGATGGAATTTTGAAAAATACCTTCTATGGCTCAATGGTTATCGATACAAGCAAGGGCATTCCTGTTGTCAATGGCACAGGCTTTAGCGATACTGCGTTCTCGTATGCAGAGTATAATGACTTGATCGCAGTGCGCGGCGGTCAATACGGCGCCGAGTTGGGCGACTATATCGTGATTCCGAAAGGCTCGGTATGGTGGACGACGCAGGGTTCGATCACCTTCACGGAAGAAATCCGCGGTGTATATAGAGGTGTATATGGCTGGATTACCGGATTTAACACGGATATCAATCTTGGTCAAATTCCTGCGGATAAAATTCAGCAAGTATATAATTTCGAAAGCGACGAGATCCGTATCGAAATTCCTCTTGGATATTCCGACAGCTATTACGGACCTATGGCGATTGACGGTCAGGATTTAAATACCGGTGCTTACGATATCACGGTGAAAAAGGCAGACGGATCGATATATCCGATGTTTGCTTACTGGTATGGCGGTGCGTCCACTTGGACGGATACAGAAGGGGCTACGCAAGGGTATTCTGCGGATCACTCGTTGATCGGTATTCAGGCTACCGGTATCACAAGCGTAAGCGAAGGCGACCTTTTGACCATCAATGCAGATACAAAATTGATTTTCCATACGGCTACCGGTAAAACGGGGGCAGTATCGAACGCAGAAGGTTATTATACGTTTGATAAAGATATCGTTTACACTTACGTAAATGGCGCATGGGTAGCGGGCGATCAAACCGCGACGGCGACGTATGAGGCAGAAAATGCAACCTTTACGGATAATGCGGAAAATGTAATTATCGGTAAGGAATATACATTCACGGTAACGCCGAACAG
>JAFUIT010000069.1 GCA_017468345.1 Clostridia bacterium | reverse complement strand
TTTGGCTTAATGCCGATACCACTTCTTCCGCGCCGTGGCCATAAGCGTTGGCTTTGACGACTGCGCAAATTTTCGTTTTCGTCAACGCCGAAAAGGCTTCGGCGTTGCGACGTATGTTTGCTAAATGAATGTTTGCCCGAACTTTCTGCATTTTGTATTGTATGCAAAAAATCGGAAAACCGTGCTTTATTTACTGAAAATAATCCTATGACAGTTGTCGCATTCGATCGACGCGCCGCCCGTCAGTTTGTTCCGCGCCGCAAGAGGGGGTTCCATACTGCAGAACGGACATCTCGTTCCGATCATTTCCCCTACGACGGGGAAAATTTTCTCCTTCCTCTTGATTTTATAAACCTCCAACATTTCCGCGGGGACGTCTTTTTCGATTTTCGCAAGATCCGCTTCTAAAGCCGTCTTTTCAGGCGCGCGCGCCGTTTTTACCGCTTTATATTTTTCGGAAGCCTCCGCGTATTGCTTTTGCGCGGCGATAACCTGCTTTTTCAATTTCTTATATTCTTCGTCCGTCGCTTTGATGTTTTCCATCAACGCATTCAAGTCCGCTTTCAGCTTTTTCAGTTGATCGGCAAACGATTGCGCCTTCTTTTTATAAAAAGCGATATCCGCGCCGCCCGTAATCAACTCGTCCAAGTGCTCAAAATCGCCCAACGCTTCTTCTGCGTGTGCATATTTTTTGGAAAGTTCCGCCGCTTCCGTCTTTAACGCCGTCGCCTTCACCTCCAACGAATCCAATTTTTCAGGCGCCGCTTCGAGGAATTTTTTAAACTTTACGTATTCCTTTCTCTCATCGCAACCTGCCAGCTCGCGTTCAAGCTTGTAAAGCTTGGCGTCCGTTTCCTGATACTGTAAAATAGCCTGTAACTGTGACATAATAATATCTCCCTCCCGTCAAAACAAATTGTTTTCCGTGTGATAAATGCACGGAATTTCTACCTGCTGACGGATTTTTTTATAATATTTTTCAAAACCGTACTGTTCGGACGCGTAATGAGTCAAAACAATGACGGCTATACCCGATTCGGTTAAAAGCTGAATAAGGTGATGTTTAAAATCGGAAGAAACCATCACCTGCGCGCCCATCTTTTTGGCAAAGACAATCGCGCCTTCGTCAGCGCCCGCGCCGCAAAAGCTTGCCACGCGCGTAACGCTTGTTTCTTGATCGCCGTAAACGACGATACGGTCGGTGGAAAACACCTTCTTCATTCCTTCCGCAAGCGTGCCCAAAGCGACGCTTTTTACGTCGTATACACGCCCGTATCCACTCTCCTCTACGGGGTGTTGAATGGAAATTGAACGCGTACCTGCCCCATCTGTTTCACCCGACGCAAGCAAAATACCTTGCATTAAACTCTCGTCAATTCCATCCTTTGCAACATCCAAGTTAAGGTGCATGGAAATAACGGATATTCCCTCGCGAATACAGCGCACCAACTTCTCCCCGAGGATCAACGGATCGTTGACGCAAATATGGTCGATTTTTCCGTAAATCACGGGATGGTGCGTAATGATCAGGTTTGCGCCGTTTGCAATCGCTTCGTCGATCGCCGCATTCGTTAAATCCAACGAAAACAAAATGCCCGTAACTTCTTCACACGCTTCCACAAGCAAACCGCTGTTATCATACGCGCCCGCCGTACGGCAATATTCGTCGCTTAAACGCTTGGGTGCGATCGCGTCTGCAATTTTATAAATTTCACTTAACTTCACCGCTGAGTACCCCCTGCAGTCTTTCTTTCCTTTGTAACAAATCATCCCTGCTTGTTTGCTGTAAATCGGGCTGTTTTAAGTACCTGTCTATATTGCAAATCAGCTTTTTCATACGCGCCGTAAACGCCGCAGGCAAAATTGCCAAATTTTCTTTCCCGAACTCGTATTCGGCATCGGTATACGTCATTTCATCGCATACCTGCCCCACACATTCGAGCCTGCCGCCGCAAATTACGTCGTAAAATTTCCCGTCCTCAAACGTGAAATCCCGTTCGATATATCCGCCGTGAGCTAAGATATACCGACGGAGTTTTTCCGCGTCGTGCATCGGCTGAAAAACAAAATACTTTGGCATAAAACCGTATTTTTCATCGGACAAAATGGACACGATCTCGCTGCCGCCCATGCCTGCGATCAACACTTCGTCAACGTCTTTTGGAACGCCCAAAAAACCGTCGCCAAGCACCGAAATCGCCCGACCGCTACGAATATAAGGCGCGAGTAACTTTTCCGCCTTCGCCAGACTTCCTTTACTGATATCGGACAAAATCGCCCGATCGCAAAGTCCGTTTTTCAACATGTATTCCGAACAATAACCGTGATCGCAACCAACGTCCGCAAAAATTTCCGCGCGTTTTAACAGCGAACACAGCGTGTCGATACGTTTCCCGTAGCCCATTATTCGAGGAAATCTTTCAACTTCTTGCTACGCGAAGGATGGCGAAGTTTTCTCAACGCTTTCGCCTCGATCTGACGGATACGTTCACGGGTAACGTTGAACTCTTTCCCCACTTCTTCCAACGTTCTGGGCTTGCCGTCGTCGATACCGTAACGCAAACGCAAAACTTTTTCTTCGCGCGGCGTCAAAGTATCCAACACCCCGAGAAGCTGTTCTTTCAACATAGAGAACGCTACCGAATCGCTGGGAGTCGTCGTTTTTTCATCCTCGATAAAATCGCCCAAATGGCTGTCTTCTTCCTCGCCGATTGGAGTTTCCAAAGACACGGGATCTTGTGCGATTTTTTGAATTTCGCGCACTCTTTCCTCCGTAACGCCCATCTTTTCCGCGATTTCTTCGGGCGTCGGTTCACGGCCGAGTTCCTGCAACAGCACGCGCTGCACACGGGTCAGCTTATTGATCGTTTCCACCATGTGTACGGGGATACGAATGGTACGCGCTTGGTCAGCGATCGCACGCGTGATCGACTGACGAATCCACCACGTTGCATAGGTGGAGAATTTGAACCCCTTTTGATAGTCGAATTTCTCCACAGCTTTCATAAGACCGAGGTTTCCTTCCTGAATCAAATCAAGGAAAAGCATTCCGCGCCCCACGTAACGCTTTGCGATGGAAACAACCAAACGCAAGTTTGCTTCCGACAGACGTTTTCTTGCGGACGCGTCGTCTTCTTGCATACGCTTTGCCAATTCCACTTCTTCTTCCGCGGAAAGCAAAGGCACGCGGCCGATATCCTTCAAGTACATCTTTACGGGATCGTCCAAACCGATATCGGAAAGCGCCTGTTCAAACAATTCGCGATCTCTTTGATCTTCGTCCACGATCTGAATGCCCGCCTCGCCCAGCGATTTGTATACGAAATCCATTTGCGCGGGATTCGTATCGAACTTTTCCATGATATCGCAAAGTTGGTTGGTCGTAATGCTGCCCTTCTTCCCGTAATTGTTGATAATACCGGTCAGAATTTCATTGAGTTTTTGCTCGGATATATTCATCTTTTATCCTCCGTTTATACCGAAACAGTGTTCTGTTTTTTTACCTTTATTTGTTATTCAACGCATACCTGCCCATATCCTTTCGGCAGTTATGCTTTTTTAAGTGCGTTTCTCTTTTGAATGCACGCGCTCAATTTTTTCGCAATTTCCTTGCGTTTTTCTTCTTCCGTTGCTTTTGCGTACTCCTGATTTAAAGCGGCGATTTCTTCCTCGATCGCCTCTTTTTTCAAGGTTTTTATGCTGTCCGCAAAAAAGCGTTCGGCAACTTCGCCTATCAATTTGTCCCCGTAATTCAAATCCAAGATGGCGTTAAATTCGGCGCAATTTTCATCTAATAGCTCGAACAGTTCACTCGGGCGAATACGCTCTCCCTTTTCCTCACGGTCGGCAATATATCTTGCGATAATGATATGGGTTTCGTCCTTTAAAGGCAATTCCGTAACTGCTACGCCCTCCGCGTAAGGCGCAGAGAACAGCCGCGCAGCCAAGATAAACCGTTTTGCCTTTTGTTGCTTGTCCGTTCCCGCCGCCGTTTCCGCAATCCGTTCCTTCATCGGTTGAGGTTCAGCGGTCGGCGCTTCCTTTTTCACGCTTTGCAAATCCCGTTCAAGGGAATGATACGTGATCCCCGTTTTATCGCGGACGCGTTTCAAAAGCACTCCCCGTTCGCTTTCGCTTTCCGCATCGCGTACAATGTTCAACGCCTCCGAAACGAACCGCCTTTTTTCTTCCGTCTTTTCGAGATTAAACTTTCTTTCCAACGTATGCAAGCGATAATCGATAACGGGCATCGCCTTATCCAAACACGCCTGATAGGCGTCCGCGCCTTGCTTTGCCACGTCGTCGGGATCAAGTCCGTCGGGCATCGGCACAACGCGCACGTGCAAGCCCGCCTCTTTCAAGATATCCAACCCTCGCAAATCGGCGTTTTGTCCTGCAAAATCCCCGTCGTAACTGATCAAAACGTTGTCCGTATACCGCTTGGCAAGCCGCGCTTGTTCCTTCGTAAGCGAAGTACCCATGGTCGCGACGACGTTTTTAAATCCCGCCTGATAAAGAGTAATCGTATCCATATACCCTTCGACAAAAATCACTTCGTTCAACGCTTGTTCCCGCTTTAATTTCTTCAAAAGGTTGACGTTGTACAGCGTCTTACTTTTATCAAAGAGCATCGTTTCTTTCGTGTTTTTATATTTGCCGAATTTGACTTTTTCCAGCTTGCGTCCGCCAAACCCGATGACTTCGTCAAACGCGTTGATGATGGGGAAAATCAACCGTTCGCCAAGCGCGTCGTACAGCCGTCCGTTTTTCTCACTGACGCCCAATACGCCGCTATCCACCAAATCCTCTTTGAAATACCCCTTTCCCGCCAAATAATCGGGTAAAGAGTAGAAGTCCAGCGACGCGCCCAACCCAAATTTTTTTACGGTCGTGGGCGCAAGCCCGCGGTTTGCGATATATTGCAAATACGGATCGGCTTTTTGGTCGCCGCTGTATAAATTCGACAGATAAAACCTCGCCGAATCGAGCAAGATTTTCGCCATCGCGTCTCTTTTTTTCTTCTTTCTTGCCGCTTCTTCCGTGTCGAAGTTGCTTTCGGGCACAGTCATTTTCGCACGCGCCGCCAAGATACGAACCGCGCCCATAAAGTCGGTGGACTCGATCTCCTGCACGAATTTGATGACGTCGCCCGATTCCTGACAGCCGAAACAGTGATAAAACTGTTCCGCCTCATTCACCGCAAACGAAGGAGTTTTTTCGTGGTGGAACGGACAGCACGCCCAGTAATTTCCGCCCTTTCGATCGACCGCAACGTAACTGCGGATCACTTCGACGATATCGTTTTTCTGTTTTAACGTTCTTAAAAACGCAGCAAATTCCGAATCGAATTTTCCGCCGATCACCTTCCACCTCCCATGGAAAAGTTTGCGGGAATAAACAGGTTTTCAAATACGTTGATCGCGTACCTGTCCGTCATGCCCGATATATAATCGCACACAACGCGCTCCTTTCCGTCCCTTTCCAAATTCACCAAATAGCCTTTGGGCAGTTCGTCTACGTGCGCCATGAAATACTCAAACAACTGCGTCAACATACGTTCCGCCCTGTCCTGCATCGACTTATTCGTCAAAGCGTACACGTTTTCAAACATGAAATTGCGTAACTCGTTGGTCGCGTCCATCACTTCGTCCGACATACGCACGAAAGGCTGTCCCAAAGAAGTTTTCCAAATATCCGCAATCGCGGTATTGATACGGGTCTTTGTCTTATCGCCAAGCACCTTTACCGCGCGCTTGGGCAGGTCAGCCTCTTTGATAATTTCACCGCGGATCGCATCTTCAATATCATGGTTGATATACGCGATACGGTCGGCAAGCGAAACCGCCTCTCCTTCCAAAGTCATCGGCTTACCCGAACTCTTATGTTCCAAAATCCCGTCGCGCACTTCAAGGGTAAGATTTAACCCCCGTCCGCCCTTTTCGATGACGTCGACGACGCGCAAGGATTGTTCGTTATGCATAAACCCGTGAGAAGAAAGCTTGTCCAGCACTTTTTCCCCCACGTGCCCAAACGGAGTATGCCCTAAATCATGCCCCAGCGCGATCGCTTCGGCAAGATCCTCGTTTAAGGAAAGAGTGCGCGCGATCGAACGGGCAATTTGCGACACGTCCACGGTATGCGTCATACGAGTGATGAAGTGATCCCCTTCGGGCGCGCAAAATACCTGCGTTTTGTTTTTCAAACGCTTGAACGAATTGCTGTAAATGATACGGTCGCGATCCCGTTGAAATTCCGTACGGAAATCGCAACTTTTTTCCTCACGCAAACGGCCTTTTGTCTGCGCCGACCGTACTGCGTAATCGGATAAAAAAAGTTCTTCATTCGCACACACGCGCTCCCGAACCGTCCCATATTTTTCCACGTCGATTTTCATAACCCTTTTTCCTTATCCATTTTGAATAAAGCAAACTCTGCCTTTTCGCATTTGTCTACATTATATATTCGACAAAACTTTTTGAAATCCTCTTTTTTTGCAATTTTTTTTGAATATTTTTATGTTTTTTCTTTTATTTTATCCAACAAAAGGCAAAATAAGCCCTCCGCTGAAAAAACGGAGGGCTTCAAGACAAAATTTATTCTGTTTTTTACGCGTTTTCGCAGGCGATTTCTTCCAACTTTTCCACGCGGTTTGCACGTTGCTGTTTCTTCAAAAGGCTCTTTTTTAAAACAACCAGCTTATACGAGTTATACCGAAGCACCAAAATCGACGGTAAATTGAGGAAAAAATTGACGATTGCAACGGGGATCGCCAACGGGATCCAAACCCATGAAATGGGATACAGCAACAAAACCGTAAACCCGAAAAACAAGCTGAGGAAATGCCCAAGTTCGCCATAACAGCTTTCCAAAAGGAAACGATCGACGTATTCCACGCTTTGCGGATCGACCAGCTTGTTTTTACGGAAACCCGTAAAATGCCCGATTTCGGGAATTTTATCTTTCCACATACGGATCTTCAATTTTTCGTAGAATTTCTTTTCTTTTGCGGATACGCAGTATATTTTTTTGGTATGGTCTGCGCATTTTGCGGGAAGTAAACGCGCGATCGTCGCAAACAAGCCGTCCACCAAAATTTCAAACACGACCGCGATCGCGGTGTAGCCGAGCAACACGAGAAAATTCACGCCCGACCAAAGGCATACCGAGGCGGATATCACCAACGAGCAGCCGAAAATAATCAACAAATACAGTATCATTTTTCTTCCTCTTGCGAACCGTAAACCAACGGAACGCCGTATACTTCTTCGTATTTTGCCTTGCAAAGCGCATAGGCTTCGTCCTTCATTTTTTCCGCGCCCGCCTTTTCGCCAAGGCTTTCATCGGGATAGATGGGCGGCATAATATGGAAGGTAAAACGCTGAATGGGATAACCGCTTTCGTCCAAGCGTTCGTCATCTTTCATCGTAATAAAGGTCGGCAATACGGGCACGCCCGCACGGTACGCCATCTTAAAACCGCCCAACTTAAACGGACGGGGCTTTTTATAATTCCACCACATTCCCTGCTCGGGGTAAATCAAAATACTTTCCCCGCGTTTCAACAACGTATTGACCGCGGACATGAAATTGATCATCGTGCGGCGGTTGCTCGACAGAGGCAACGTATTGCAATTACGGAAGAAAAAGCCGTACAATCCGGGGAAATTCGTATAATTCCCCTCGCGGATTACCTTATAAAGGTACTTTCTCGGCAACGCTTTGCGGATACAATGGAACACCACGTAGTTGTCGTAAGCGTGGAAGTGATTACAAGTAATGATCGCGCCGTTTTTCAACGCGGACAAATGTTCTTCCCCCTCCACGGCGTCTATGACCAGCTTATCCTTTTTAATGAGGTTCAAAAAGAAATGGTCGGCAACGAAATTTGCCACTCTGCGCGAAATTTTGCTGGAAAACTTTTTACAAAGATAATCCACCTGCTCGGGCAACAGTTCAGGCGCTTCTGGATCGTTTTCCACGTCTTCGTCAAACCGTCCCTCGCGCTCGTACTGCTCGATTCTTTTCAACACCTCTACCCGATCGGGAGAAAGCTTCATTTCGTCCATGGTATACTCCTTTATATCTTTTAAGGTTAAATTACCTTACCATATAATTTACCGTAGCGTTTAAAATATCCGTCCTCACGCGCGATTTCGCTGCGTGCCATCGCCTGCAGGTTCGCCTCCTGCATTTTATCCTTTTCCTCCACTTCGCAAGTCGAAGCGTCGAAAATATTTTTCAAATAATCGTAAAATTCCGTTTGCTTTGCATATTCCCAAAAATATTCGGCATACGGAACGTCCTCGTAACGCCAAGGTTTCCACGTCATCAAATAATGCACGATACGCAGATCTTCACGGGGCAACAAGTCCTTACTAACGGGCGTCTTATTCCACGCGCGGGGCAGGCGCAATACCCGATCCTGACACAATACGTTGAGATAATCTTCGTCCTGGATCAACGTGAATTTATACTTTTGCAGAAGGTCTGCAAACTGTTCGTAGAATTTTTCCTCGCGGAACGCCTTTAAATTCATCAAAATTACGCCCGCATTGAAGAAATAATCGGGATTCAACCCGTCCACGGTACGCACGTATTCGCGATAGACCTCAAAACTGTTGACCCCTTCGCAAGGCGCGCCCGCAATCAAATTATCGCCCAAATCGTAATTGTACAGCTCGCTGATATCCCCCAAAATGACGGTATCGCAATCGAGATACAACGCCTTGTCATATTGAGGGAACATCCCCGCGATAAACACGCGGAAATAGGTCGTGCAAGTGTAATAATCGCGCATATGCAGATGCTTGGAAATAGCTTTCAAAGGTTCGGTCACGTCGACAAATTCTACGCGAAAGCCCTCTTTGGAAAAGTGCATAATCTTTTCCTCAAATTCTTTACGCACACCCGAATGCAGAACGTAAATTTGATAATCGTAATCGTGGGAGGAATTTTCCAAAAGCGATTGCAAAGTAACGGAAAGGAAGGGCAAATAGTTGTCGTCCGTTGCAAAAAACAAAGGAATTACCCCTTTCTTCTCCCCCGTTTTATTGTTCCCCTTCACCGACGCGCCGCGAACGTCTTTCAACGGAGTTTCAATAAGATGATCCGCTTCGTTCCACCCGCGTCTTTGGGGGCGAATATTTTTATGGATAGGTTGCATTGTCTTTCTCCTTCTTTATATGCAGATTTCATATACAGCCGCGAAACCGTTTCGCACTGTTCTTGCTTATTTTACCGCATTTTGCCAAAAATGACAACCTATCATAAGCCGTTTTCGCTCTATTCGCACACGTGCACACTCTACCGCGCGCAATAGAGAACTCTACTCAGGATAGAATGGCAACTCTACCCACAGTAGAGTCCTTTATTTTAAAGGCTTTTAACAGCTTTTTTTGTTAAGTTTCTAATAAAATAGTCACAGGTCCGTCGTTGTCTTGTTCGATTTTCATATCCGCGCCGAATATGCCTTTTTTGACCGTTACGCCATAGGAGGATAACTCTTTTACCGCGTATTCGTATAACGGTTCGGCGCGTTCGGGGCGTTCGGCAAGGGTAAAGCTGGGACGGTTGCCGTGGGAGGCGTCGCCGTATAAAGTGAACTGCGAAACCATCAAAACTTCGCCGCCCACGTCTTTCACGGACAAATTCATTTTCCCGTTCTCATCCTCAAAAATCCTCAAAGCGGCAATTTTCCTTGCAAGATAAGCGGCTTCTTTTTCAGTATCGCCCACTTTTACCCCTAAAAATACCGTCAACCCGAAAGGAATTTCGGATATCAATTCGCCATCTACGCGAAGGGAAGTCCGTTTTACGCGCTGTACGACTGCTTTCATATACTTTCTCCTTTAAAACAAACAGCAGGACACAAGATCCTGCTGTCGCTTATCTTTTGTATAAGATTATACGCGGCTCATGTATTCGCCCGTTCTCGTATCGATACGAATGGTTTCGCCTTCTTCTACGAACATGGGAACTTGAATGGTCGCACCCGTTTCTACCTTCGCGTTCTTCATTACGTTGGTAGCAGTGTTGCCTTTAACGCCGGGTTCCGCTTCGATAACCTTGAGTTCAACGAAGTTTTCGGGTTCAACGGAGAACGCCTTGCCGTAAAGGAATTTCACGGTAACGGTGTCGTTTTCCTTGATATATTTCAGCGCGTCTTCTACCTGGTCGAACGTAAGGTTTTCCTGATTCCATTCTTCGTCCACGAACACGTAGAATTCACCGTCGAAGTACGAATAGGTCATCTTCTTCGTTTCTACCTGCGCGGTTTCAAGTTTCGTGGTGGGGTTGAAGGTTTCGTTGGACAAAACCTGTCCCGTAACAACGTTTTTCAACGTCGTTCTTACAAACGCCGCGCCCTTACCGGGTTTTACGTGCTGGAAATCCGTTACGGTGTAAACACCGCTCTTGTACTCGAAAGTTACGCCCTTACGAATATCGCCTGCCAAAATCTGTGCCATAATTTTTCTCCTTTATATGCTTATATAAATTTTTCTTTTTATAATATAATGAGTTTTTTATCCGTTTTGGACATAAAGCTCATCACTTTTCCGTCTTTCAAAGTTACCGTATCTTCAATGCGGATACCGTATTCGCCTGCCACGTACACGCCCGGCTCGTCCGAAAATACCATGCCGTTTTGCAAAACCTGTTCGCTCCTTGGACTGACAATGGGTTTTTCATGTATATTCAACCCGATCCCATGTCCCAACGAATGGGTAAACAAATCGCCGTAACCGTCCGCTTTTAACGAATCCCGCGCGATCGCGTCCGCCTCTTTGCCCGTCATGCCAGCGACAATTTTTTCTTTCGCCAAGTTATGCGCTTTCAAAACGCTGGCGTAAGCTTTTTTAAAATCCTCGTGTTTCCCGTCGTCGCCAAACAAAAAGGTACGGGTGATATCCGAGCAGTAGCCGTTGACCTTACAGCCGAAATCAATCAAAATTTCATCGCCGAATTTCAGTTTCGTCAACCCCGTTTCATGATGGGGAACAGCCGCGTGCGCCCCGAATGCCACGATCGTTTCAAAAGATACGCCCTGCGCGCCCAACTTACGCATTTTATATTCGAGCATCGCCGCCACTTCCGTTTCCGTCATGCCCTCTTTAATTTCGGGAAGAAGTTCGTTAAACGCGTCCTCGGCAATTTCACAAGCCTTGGCGATATTACCAAGTTCCCACTCGTTTTTCACCGTCATCGCCTGCGTGTAAGCGTCGTCAATATTTTTCAGTTTCGCGCCCGCTTTTTCCAACGCAAGGTATTCCACGTGCGCCGTCTGATCAAAAGATATCCCAACACTTTCGTATGCGGCAAGCCGTTTCAACAGCTCGTCCTGCTTATACAGTACGGGTTTGATATCCGTACCTGCCAGCAGCTTTTCCGCCGCCTCCATGTAACGCATATCCGTGTACAGAGTTACCCCCGTCTTATCCACGACAGCGCAACCGTTTTCCGGCTCAAGCCCCGTAATATACCGAAGTTGGTACATGCAAGAGGTATAAACAGCCTCACAACCGGATAATTGCAATATCTTTTTACCGTTCGCGTATACCATAGACTACCTCTTATCACTATTTTAACAAAAAAAATCCCGTTCGTCAAGTATACGACGATATATTCCTTAAAAAAACCGCCCTAAAAGGGCGGGTTTTTACAAAGATTGATAAATTTTTTTCATGATTGCCGCTTCTTCCGCTTGCATTCCCGCCGATTCGCTGACGAGATAAGGTTCTAACTTCAACGCTTTCAGCGCCACTGCCAAGGGCTCGAATTCCGGCCCGTACACATCGTCCGCAAACGTCAAATGTTTCACCTCACCCTTCGCCGAATACATGATTTTGGAAAAATGCACGTGAAAATGTTTCATGCGCTCGAACCCAAGTTCCGCGATCATATATTCCAAACGACTCTTGTAATCGTCCACCGTCACAAGCGAACCTTGTTCACGCGCGTTGATATGTCCAAAATCGACGCAAGGCACGTACACGGGGTCGACTTTACAAAACCGAACGACCTCCTCCACCGTCCCGATTTGCGCAAGCTTGCCCATCGTTTCGGGACAAAACATCATATCCTGCATATCGTTGAGGTATATGTAATCGCGCAAAATTTTCAAACGGTCTTCCGTTAAAGAAACCGCTTCTTCGCGGCTCGCTTTGCCCTGCGCCGCAGGGTGAAATACCACGCGCTTTCCACCCATCAGTTTCAACATTTTCGCGCTGTCCAAAACGTAGCCGTATGATTTTGCCGCCATTTCGTCGTCGGGGTTGGCAAAATTGATGAAATAGGGCGCGTGCGCGGAAATTTCCACGCCTTCCGCCGCAAATGCGTCCCCGATGGATATCGCCTTATCCTCGGACATACGTACCCCTCTGCCGAAAGAATATTCAAAACAATCCAACCCGCGTTTTTTTACAAACGCCGCCGATTCTTCCGTATGGGAATAACCTTCCGCGTAAAAGCTTTCACAATTTCCGCTGGGACCGAATTTAATCATGATTTCTCACCCTCTCTATATCTTGTTGCAACTGTTTTTTTAAACCGTCCGCGCCATCAAATTTTTGCACCTCGCGTAAAAAACGTATAAATTCCACTTTCAGCGTTTTTCCGTACAAATCGCCGTCAAAGCCGTCCAAATAAGTTTCCGTTACCACCGTTTCGTCCGCAAAAGTCGGCCGCGCGCCGTAATTTGTGATCCCCTTATATGCCTTGCCATCCACGCAAACTCGCGTTTCGTAAACGCCGATTTTTAAAGGGTATTTTTCTTTGGGATAGGCAATATTTGCCGTCGGAAAGCCCAAAGTCCGTCCGATTTTCCGATCCTCATACACCTGCCCCATCAAAAAGAACGGGTGCGTTAAAAGATCGTTCGCTTTTTCGATTTCGCCCTCTTTTAACAGCGTTTTGACGTAAGACGAGCTGACTTTTTTACCCTCAACCTCCACCAAAGGCAAGGTTTCGACGCGTACCTGGGTGGCTTGTTCAATTATCCTCGGCGTTCCCGCCGCTTTCGCGCCAAACCGAAAATCTTCTCCGCAAACGTACAGTTTCGGGGCAAATTCCCGCTGTAAAAGCAGTAAAAAATCTTCAGGGGAAAGGTCTTTGATTTCCATAAAAGGTAATTCGAATACAAAATCCGCGCCCGCCTTTTGAAAAATCTCCTCCCGTTCCGCAAACGTAAACAGATTGTTGTCTTCCTTACAGCCGACGATGGTCATCAAGCCGACGGGCAGTCCGCTTTCTTTTGCACACGATAAAAGCCGACGGTGTCCCAAATGCAACCCGTCAAAGCCGCCAAGCAACATCGCTGCGCCTGACCCGTCATTTCGTCTTTTCGTCAACCAAACCGTGTTTAACATAACTTCGTCTTTGCTTTCGCCAAACCGTTTACGACTTCCGCGATTCCGTAAAAACCGCCGTCCTTGTAAATTTTATATAAGCCGTCGAGCGCGTCCGTCTTGACTCGCTGTCCGTTAAAGAGTTTTTCACTCTCCCGTTCGGTCAAAATGAGATCCTCAAAAGGCAAAACCGTTTCGGTGGGGATCAAGTATTTTTCCAGTTCCTCCAAAGAAGGATCTTGGGTGAAAAAGTCAAACGGCAGAGCGTTTTGCAAGATAAAAATGCCGCTTTGCGTGCGCCTCAGCGCACTCATCACCGCTTTCGTGTCCAGCGCCGCCGCAATATCCCGCGCAAGCGAACGGATATACGTACCGCCGCCGCAACGGATTTTGATAAGGTACGTGTCCTCGCTTTCCTCTTTCCGTCCAAGCAGTTCCATGCCATAGATATGCACTTTTTTAGGCGCAAGTTCAAAATCGATCCCCGCGCGCGCCAAATCGTACCCTCTTTTGCCGTTTACGTTTTTCGCGCTGTATTTGGGCGGCACTTGCATAATATCCCCGAAAAAAGTGGGTAAAACCGCCTCAATTTCCTTTTCATCGGGTACATGCCCCCCATAAACAAGGTTTCCCGTCGAATCAAACGTGTCCGAATCCACCCCAAAAGTGAATTCCGCTACGTACACCTTTTCCTTTTCCAAAAAGTAATCGAACAGGCGCGTTGCATTTCCCACGCCAACGGGTAAAACACCGCTTGCCAAAGGGTCGAGCGTGCCCATATGGCCGCAGGGTACGCCCGACAGCCACTTTATTTTATTGACGACCGCCGAGGAAACGATCCCCGACGGCTTGTCAACGTTAAAAAATCCAAATTTTTCGATTTTCTTTTCTCTTTTCATTATCTGAGCTCGATACCGAGTTTAAATTTGAGATTGCCTAAAATTTTCTTTACGTACCCGTCCAACGTTTCAGGCGTAAACGCCTTTTCCACGTTCGCATCGGGCGTAAAAGTCAGCGTAAACGCCATGCTCTTTTTCCCTTCGGGAACTTGTCCGCCGCGATAAACGTCAAACAGTTTCGCCTCCGTCACGTACTTGCACGAATGCATCAAAACGTCCTCGATTTCCGCGCAAGTCAGTTTTTCATCCGCGATCAAGGCAAGGTCGCGTTTTACCGCAGGGAATTTCGGCAGGTTTTTATAACGCACGCCGTCATCCAAGTCAAGCGCGTTCAAATCCAACTCGCCAAGGTATACCTTTTTATCCAAACCGAGCGAAGCGGCGATACCAGGGTCGAGTTCACCGATACAGCCGACCGTTTTCCCGTCCAAAATCACGTCCGCGGAAACGCCGGGATGCAGGTAAGTTTTTTCCGCACGTTTATAAGTGAACGAAAGGTGGAATACCTCCGCTAAACGCTCTACCGCGCCCTTCATATCGAAGAAATCGTTTTTACCGCCCCAAATGCCGAGCACTACGTGTTTTCTTTCTTCGGGCTGTTCGCTTGCCGCTGTATTGCGGGGAAGATAGGTGTTTGCAATCTCAAATTCTCTCCCCTCGTCGTTGCCGCGGCGAATGTTGCGCACCGCGTTCATCAACATCGAAGGCGCAAGGAAAGTACGCATCACGGACAATTCTTCACTGATGGGATTGAGGATACGCACCGCATTTCTTTCCACCGCGTCCTCGGGTAATTTCATCAGGTCGAAATCTTTAGGCGAATAGAAGGAATAGTTATACGCCTCCGAGAACCCTTGCACACGCAAAAGATTTTTCAGATGCAATTCCTTTTTCTGCGCATCCGTCAAACCGCCGCCCGTTACCTGCGCCGCCTGCAAGAAGGTGGGCGTGATATGGTCGTAACCGTACATACGGATCACTTCTTCCGCAAGGTCGGGATATCCGTCCACGTCGTCGCGATAACCGGGAATTTCCACCGTCAACGTATCGCCGTCAATGACGGGTTTGAAGTTCAGTCTTTCCAAAATGGATACGATTTCTTCGTTAGGTACAACGATACCGAGAAGCGCATTGATTTTCGCGACGCTCGCCGTCATTTTACGAGGCGTAAGGTCTGCCGCGCAAACGTCCTCGCAAAGGTCTGTGACCGTACCGCAACCGAGTTCTTCGATCAAATGCAACGCGCGATCCATACCCAAAGCGTTGGTGTACGCGTCCACGCCCTTTTCAAAACGGGAGGAGGAATCGGAAGACTGCCCCAACGCACGGGACGTTTTTCTCACGTTATCGCGCGCAAATTTTGCCGATTCGAAAAATACGTTTTTCGTAATGGGTTTGATTTCACTGTTCAAACCGCCCATAATCCCCGCCAACGCAACCGGCTTTTTGCCGTCGCAAATCACGAGGTTGTCAGGAGTCAAAGTAAATTCTTTCTCGTCAAGGGTAACGATTTTTTCGCCCTTTTCCGCCCTGCGGACGATGATTTTTCTTTCCCCGATGTCATCGGCGTCAAACGCGTGCATCGGCTGTCCCATTTCCAACAAAACGAAGTTGGTGATGTCTACGATGGGCGAAATGGAACGAATGCCCGAAACGGCAAGACGCTTTCTCATCCAAGCGGGAGAAACGCCTTCCGTTACGTTTTCCACGTAATGCCCTACATAACGAGGGCAAAGGTCGGGCGCAAGTACTTCCACTTTTACAGGTGCTGCGCTCGTCTTATGCGCGGTATAGGAAAAATCGGGTGCTTTGAAAGGTTTTTTCATGACCGCCGCCACTTCGCGCGCAATCCCAAAAATGCACTGGCAGTCCGGTCTGTTTGCCGTGATGGAAATGTCGAAAATCCAATCGTCCAAACCGACAATTTTCTTGATATCCTCGCCCACGGGTGCGTCCTTTGCCAAATCCAGCAAGCCGTTCACTTCCGCGCCGGGATAGAAATCGTCGTTGATGCCCAGTTCTTCACCCGAACAAAGCATACCGAACGATTCAACGCCGCGCAGTTTGCCTTTTTTGATTTTCTTGATGCCGTCGGGGTTCTTTTCAAGCATAGCGGGATTGCTTTCCACTACCGTCGACCCATCGAGCGCACAAGGCGTTTTCATACCCACGTATACGTTGGGCGCGCCCGTTACGATTTGCAATTCTCTGCCGTATTCTTCCCCGCAATCCACGACGCAAATCTGCATATGGTCGCTGTCGGGGTGAGGAGTCAACGCCTTTACTTCACCGACCACAACGCGGTTTACTTTTTCACCGAGGTAGGAAAGTTCCTCCACTTCAAAACCGCAGGAAAACAGTTTTTCCGCAAGCTCCTGCGCGGAAATATCGATATCTACGTAATCTTTTAACCAGCTTAAAGGTGCTTTCATTTTTTCTTCCTCCCCTTAATCCTCGAACTGTTCCAAAAATCTCGTGTCGTTTTCGAACAGCGTCTTGATGTTGTTAATACCATATTTAAGCATCGCGATACGTTCGATACCCATACCGAACGCAAAGCCCGTATATTCGTCGGGGTCAACGTTGCAGTTTTCCAACACGCGACGGTTGACCATACCCGCGCCAAGGACTTCGATCCAGCCCGTGCCCTTACAAAGACGGCAACCCTTGCCGCCGCATTCCGAACAGCTGAGGTCAACCTCTACGCTGGGTTCCGTGAACGGGAAATAGGAAGGACGCAAACGCACCTTCGTCGAAGCGGTAAACATTTTGCGTGCAAATTCCGCCAACATACCCTGCAAATCGCAAAGAGTGATTCCCTTATCTACAACCAAGCCTTCCATTTGGTGGAACATGGGCGAATGAGTCGCGTCGTCGTCCGAACGGAACACTCTGCCCGGGGAAAGAATTTTAATGGGCGGCGCGTCCTGTTCCATAACGCGGATCTGCCCTGCCGAAGTCTGCGTGCGGAGCAACAGATTGTCCGCAAGATAGAAGGTATCCTGCATATCGCGTGCAGGATGGTCTTTGGGCGTGTTCAGCGCGGTGAAATTATAGTAATCCGTTTCAATTTCAGGGCCTTCAAACACTTTAAAGCCCATACCCGCAAAGATATCGATGAGCTCGTTTTTAACAAGCGTAATGGGGTGCAACGCACCTGCCTTATACGCCTTGCCGGGCATCGTAATATCGATACGTTCCTTGGCATACTGCGCCTCTAACTCCATTTTACGCACGACGACCGCGCGTTCTTCAAACAACGCTTCCATCGCCTGCTTAAATTCGTTGACCACTTTGCCGAACGTGGGACGGTCCTCTTTGGCAAGGTCTTTCATGCCGCTCATGATCCCTTTCAGCTCGGTTTGGAACTTCACTTTTACTTCGTAAAGCGCCCTGCCCGTTTCCGTTTGCCCGATCGCGGCGGTAATGTCCGCGCGCAAGCTTTCGATCTTTTCTTTCATATCTTTCCTCCGAATGTTTTGTTCGTTTGATTTTTATAATAAAACGCCCTGCGCGTTATACAACGCGCAGGGCGAAAATTCCGCTGTACCACCTGCATTCACGTAAGCTATGCTTACGCCTTCCTTTCCGCCGTTACGTCGCGGTATACGGTTCTCCCTACCCCTAAACTCAGGCTCAAAAGAACGGCTCCAAAGTGAAATGGCAATTTTTCTCCCTCTCCGTACCTTTCAGCCTACGGGTACGGTCTCTTTCAAAGGGTGATTGAAAAACGCCTGCTTTTTCATCGCCTTTATCAAAATCACTACTATATTATATACGCTCCGCGCGGAAAAGTCAAACGTTTTTCCACCGCGAAGCGTAAATGCCTAATTATTTATTTTTCAAAAGGTCGCGGATTTCTTCCAAAAGCCTCGTATTCGCCGTTGCTTTTTCTTCTTCCGCCGCTTTTGCAGCCGCTTCCGCTGCCGCCGCCTGCGCCGCTGCTTCCGCATCCGCCGCCGCTTTTGCAGCTTTCATTTCTTCTACTCTTGCTTCGTAGATTTCTTTTGCCTTTTTCTTGGAAACTTTCTGTTCTCTACGGATTCGGCAAATTTCCTTCTTTTCATCCAAATCAAAACCTTCCATCATCATTTCACGTGCTTTTGCGATGTTGTTCATGGTACGAACGATCATAAACAGTACGAATGCGATCAACAGGAAATTGATGATCGCGCTAATGAACGAACCCCAGTCGATATAGATCGAGTTTGCAAGATCAAGCACTTGCTCGCCCGTTTCCGCATCCGTCGTATAAGCGGCGGAGAGCATCGTTACCGCACTTTCCAAACCGTTGTCGCCGAGAAGCATTGCAAGCAACCAGTTGATGATGGGTTTAAGGATATAGTTACTCAACCCGTTTACGATACCCGTAAACGCACCGCCTACGATAACACCGACAGCCATGTCAAGTACGTTGCCGCGCGTGATGAATTTTTTAAATTCACCAAAGAAACCTTTGATTTTTCCTACTTTCTTTTCCATTGTTTTACCTCATTTCGCGTTTTTTCGCGTTAATATGACAATATTATACCGCCTTGCGCTTATTTTGTCAAGAACTTTGTTTATATACGCGAAAAAAATTACCGAAACGCGCTTGCGCTTCGGTACGGTTCGGTAAAACGCCGTTTACTTATTTTCAGTCGACTTTTCCAACAAATCCTTCATCAAAAACAGTTCTTCCGCCGTTTCTTTTATATATTTGAGCAGTCTTTCCCGCGTTTCTTTTCTACTCGTTTTCGGCAACGTTTCCACATAGTCGTTAAGCAGTGCCTTTTCCATGAAAAGTATGTCTTTTAAACTGTCCTTTTCATTTAAAGTAATTTCCCGTTTTTCCAGTTTCATTTTTATTCGCCCTCCTCATTCATCTCGCACCTGCCCTGCCCGTTTTTCTTTTTTACTGTTTTTCCGCAAGACAAAGCAAGCAGATCTTCTTTCCGTTTTTCATGGCGAAAACTACATTCTTCCATCGTCTTTGCAAGGGCAGGATCGGTCAAAAGGCGCGAATAGATTTTCGCTTTCTTTTCCAAAATATCCTCCCGATCGCAAAGCGCCAACAGTAATTTACTTTCCCTTTCCGCAATTTCTTGATTTTCCAAAATAAAAACCTCCCGTTTTTCATAGTATCGATCAAACGAGAGGTTTTATACCATTATTTTTTCGGCTTGTGCTTTGCAAAATCACACAAATGCTTGAGCGTACAGCTTTCACACGCAGGTCTTTGCGAATGACAAACCCGTCTGCCGTGATAAACCAGCCAATGATGTGCTTTTGACCAATCCTTTTTGGGGATCGCTTTACACAGCGCCTCCTCCACGGCAAGCGGCGTCGTACCCTTCGCAAGCCCCAAACGGTTACTCACGCGAAAAACGTGCGTATCCACCGCGATCGCCGCACCGCCAAACGCCACCGAATACACGACGTTCGCCGTCTTTTTTCCAACGCCGGCAAGCGTCATCAACATTTCCACCGTATTCGGCACTTCGCCGTCAAACTTTTCCAAAATATCCCTCGACGCGGAAAGAATATGTTCCGCCTTCATGCGGTAAAAGCCGCAGGAAAAAATATACTTTTCCAACTGTTTTTGCGTTAAAGTAACCATCGCTTGCGGCGTGGAATAACGCTCAAACAGCTTTGCCGTTACGATATTCACCCGTTCGTCCGTACACTGTGCGGATAAAATCACCGCCACCAACAATTCGTACGGGGTCGAGTAATGCAACGCAGGTTTTGCGTCGGGATATAAAGTTGCAAGTTCGGCAAGCGCCGCCTGTTTATCCGTCCTTTTCATAACCAAGTACGACCCGGTCGAACGCGCCCATAAGCGCGCAATTTCGGGCCTTTTCTCCTCGCCTTCGTTGTAATATTTTACGCATTCAGTATAGCACACGTGTGCAATTTTTGCAAGCGTCTTGCCTAACTTTTTCCGTAAGGCATCAAAGACACCTTGCCGTTGATAAATTCCATTTTATAAAAGCCTTTAAACGAAGTATACCGTCCCGTTTTTAAAATCGCCTGCGCCCGAACGAATGCGCGCGAATCAAACCGCACGCACAATCCGCAACCGATACGCGCCTCTTTCGGGGTCGGCACGGTGACGGCGGCAACTCCGTAGGCTTGTAACCGTTCCGCATAATTCAAGCTGTGTGCCCGCGAACGGAAAACCGCCAATATTGTCATGTCATACCCGCCTCCTTTGGGGAATACTATATTTTATGTATCATTTTTCCATAGAGGTGCAACATGATCTATTTTGACAACGCCGCCACAGGCGGCAGAAAACCCGACTCCGTCCTCACCGCCGTTTCTTCCGCGATTAAAGTCTGCGCAAATCCGGGCAGAGGCGGCCACAAACTTGCGTTATCCTGCGCCACGCAGGTGGAAAATTGCCGTAACGCGCTTGATATTTTTTTCGACGGATACGGTTTCGACCGAGTTATTTTTACCAAAAATTGCACGGAGGCACTGAACGTCGCCCTTTTCGGCGTATTGAAACCAGGCGATCACGTCATTGTTTCTTGCATGGAGCATAATTCCGTCCTGCGCCCGTTGGAATATCTGCAAAAAAGCGGCGTCATCACCTACGACGTATGCTGGTTAAAGGGCGAAAACGCAACCGCCGAACTCCACGCCGAGGATATT
Source organism: Clostridia bacterium (assembly GCA_017468345.1). Lineage (GTDB taxonomy): Bacteria > Bacillota > Clostridia > Christensenellales > Borkfalkiaceae > Scatosoma. Next base: position 12,629 of record JAFUIT010000069.1, on the reverse strand, counting down.
CGCAGTCTACTTCACCCCAACACCCGCCTTGTCGCCGTTACTACTGCCTCTAACGTGACGGGAATGATCCCCGACCTTACCGCCATTCGCGCCATTTTACCCAAAAACGTCCTTTTTTTATGCGACGGAGCGCAGGGGGCGGGGCATTTTGACGTCAAAATGAAGGGGGCAAGTATCGATCTATTGACCATAGCAGGTCATAAAGGCATGTTTGGAATACAAGGTAGCGGCGCGCTGCTTTTTTCCGACCGTATCGATCCGCGCCCCTTTCTTTTCGGAGGAACGGGCTCTATGAGTATCTCTTTGGATATGCCCGATTTTTATCCTGATATGTTAGAGGCGGGCACGCTTGCCTTTCCCGCAATACTTTCTTTGCTGGAAGGAACGCGTTACCTCACAGTCCATCAAAAGGAAATCGGACAAAAGCTGTATACCCTGACAAAATATTTATTACAACGCTTATCCGCTTTGCCGAACTATGCCGCGTATTCCCACCCGAACGTTTGCGGCATCGTGGCGTTTAAACATACCGTTTTACAGTCGGAAATCGTTGCCGAACGGCTTTCCCATACATACGGTATCGCCGTGCGCGGCGGTTTGCATTGTGCGCCGCTGATGCACGAAGCGCTTGGGACGTTGGACGGCGGTTTGGTACGCGCATCTTTTTCCCATTACAACAGCGAGTGGGAAATCGATCGCTTTATCACCGCTTTAACGGAGATAAACGATGAATAGAGGCATACCATGTCTTTAAATATCTTTCAATCTATCGACCACCGCACGCAACCGCTTCCGCTGAATACCGTCCAACATCGGGGCAAAACTTTGATAGAACGCCTCGATTTCTTCGTTGGAAAGCGTCCCCGCACGCTTACTGCGCTCCGCTTCCGCAAGAATATTTTTCAAAACGTCCGCGTTACTTTTTCCGTTATACTGCGCCGCGATTTTTTTCGCTAACTCCTCCGCGCTTGCACCGTCCGTAGGTTTTACGTCATCCTTTGCGTAATCTTTAAAACTTTTCATACTTCCCTCCGATTTTTTATAATACATAGTATTCGTTTTATCAATTTTCGGTCACCGTTTTGCATATATTACAGTATGGAAATTTTGATTTTGGTGCTTTTATATTATCTTTCGCAAAACCCCGATTTTTCGGAAAGCGTCCGTCCCTTGATGGCGAAATTAAAAAATTCCGAGCAGATGCTTTCCTTTTTAAAGGATCTTTCCAACTTCACGCAAACGTTTAACGCCTTCAAGGAAAATCAGCCGAAAAACAACGAACCGCCTAAAAAAGAAGATCAAAAAGAAGAAAAAGAAAAACCGCAATCCCCTACCGAAGGAATTGCGGATGAGTTCATTCAAAATATTTTGGAAAGTTACTTAAAACAACATTAATTACACGATCGAAAAGCCGCCGTTGACGGGCAAATCGATCCCCGTTACGTATTCGTTTTCCTCCAAGTAAAGGACGGCGTTTGCCACGTCCTCCACCTTCCCGATGCGCCCCATCGGGATTTCTTCTTTTAAAGCCTGCATATCTTCAGAAGAAAAATGCGCGTTCATTTTGGTATCGATGACGCCGGGGGAAACGCTGTTGACTCGAACGCCCGACCAGCCCAACTCTTTCGCCAACGCCTTGGTAAAACCCAAAAGCGCCGCTTTCGACGCGGAATAAACGCTTTCACAGCTACCGCCCACTTCTCCCCAAACCGAAGAAACGTTGACGATCAAACCGCTTTGTTTTGCGATCATTCCTTTCGCCGCCTCGCGCGAGCACAAAAACGCGCCGCCCATATTGACCGACATCACGGCGTTGTACTCGGCATACGTAACGTCTTGAATTTGTTTCACCAAAGAAACGCCTGCATTGTTGACAAGTACGTCTACTGCGCCGATTTTTTCAAACAGCGCGACCACCTCGCTCTCTTGGGAAACGTCCGCGCGATAAACTTCTATACCCAACGTTTCCGTCTCCTTCGCGCTAATCTCGTCACGCGAATAGGTAACGCAAACCCGATACCCCTTTTCCTTGAATTTTACGGCGATCGCCCTGCCGATCCCACGGACGCCGCCCGTTATTAAAACCGTTTTCATCTCGTACCTGCCCCGTCCGTTTTATCTTCCATCCATGATACAATTTCTATCGCAATCTCTGCCACGCTCTTTTTGTCAACGTCCACGATGCAGTCGGCAACGCTTTCATAAATCGGCATACGCGCGCTCAACAACGTTTGCAAGCGATGGCGTAAACTTTCCGCCGTTTGCAACAGCGGACGAGTCGTATCCGCGCTTAAACGTTCCGCCAGCGTATCCAACTTCGCACGCAAAAAAACGATTTTTCCGTTTTCTTTTAACGTCGCGACGTTTTCCTTATTTAGTACCAAACCGCCGCCCGTCGAAACGACAAGCCCGTCCGTTTGGACAAGCGTTTTTACCGCCTGCGTTTCCAACTTACGGAAATAATCTTCGCCGAAACGCTCGAAAATGTCCGAAATCGGGCCGTATTTTTCCACGATCATTCCGTCGGTATCACACAAGCGCCTGCCCGTAAGCTCGGCAATTTTCACCCCGACGGTCGTTTTTCCCGAGCCCATCATGCCGCATAAGATCAGGTTCATAGCCACCTCGCTTATTTCGTGAAACCGTCCTTCAAACCGACCATCGCCGCGATATAGCTGCCCGCGCCAAAACCGCAAACGACACCTTTGCACACTTCGGAAAGCACGCTTGTATGGCGGAATTCTTCACGCGCGTGCACGTTGGAAATATGCACCTCCGCTACGGGAATATCAATCGCCGCAATCGCGTCGCGCAGTGCGTAGCTGTAATGAGTAAACGCACCCGCATTCAGCAAGATACCGTCGTACCCCCCTTGCAAATACGCCTCGTGCAGTTTATTGACCAGTTCGCCTTCTATATTGCTTTGATAAAAATCAACCGCATCGCCGTTCGCCGCCGCAAACGCCGCAATTTTATCGTTGATTTGCGCCAAAGTCGCCGTTCCGTACACGCCCTTTTCGCGCATACCCGTCATGTTGAGATTTACACCGTTGATCACTAAAAATTTCATAATCGCCCTCCGTCGATTTCATTCGTTTAAAAATTGTTCATAAAGCCGTTTCGCCTCATCGTCGTTCGGTTGTCTGTCAAGATAAATACAGTCGGCATAATACGCCTGATAAAAGAGCATCGCCGCACCGTTTAAAGTGGAAATCCCTTGCGCCTTTGCCAAGCGCAAAAACTCCGATTCTTCCGGTACGTAGATGAGGTCGATCGCATACTTAGCGCCTGCAAATGCTTTCGCGCTTACGGGAGAAATCCCCTCCGTATCGTGCATTCCTACACCCGTACAGTTGACGAGAATATCGTAACCGCCCATTTCGGGATCGTCGGCAGGCGCAACTTGCAATTCGTTGCAAAGTTCCATCAACTTTTCCCTGCGGCGCTGATACACCGAAACGTGCGCGCCCGCATTCTTTAACGCCGCCGCACTGCTTCTGCCAGAACCGCCGCCGCCAAGCACCAAAACTTTTCTATTTTCCACTTCGACGCCTGCCAAACGCAACATCAGCAAAAATCCCACGCCGTCCGTGTTAAAGCCTTGCTTGGTTGCGGTCAAAACGGTATTCACCGCCCCGCACTCGAAAGCGTCGCCCGTCACTTCGTCCAAATACGCCATCACGTCCCGTTTGTAAGGAATGGTAACGTTAAAGCCGTCGAAATCCCCCATTAAACGGTACATTACGCTGTCAAAGTCCTCTTTCCCGATCGAAAAACGTTCATAGGAGCAACGGTATCCCCACGCCTTTAAAATAAAGGTATGTATTTGTTCGCTCACCGATTTCAAAACGTCCTTTCCCACCAAACCGAGGCGTACTGTTTTTTCATTCATCGCGTACCTGCCCCCTTTAAAAGAGTTTTAACCCCAGCTTATCAAAGAAATCGGGGAAAGAAATAGCACAACATTCGGGACGGTGGATATACCCCCCGTTTTCACTGGCGATCAAAGCAACCGCGCCCGTCATTGCAATGCGATGATCGAGATAGCTGTCGATATCGCCGCCCTGCAACTTCTTTTTACCGCGAATGATAAAACCGTCGGGCAATTCCTCACACTCACCACCGATATTGCGGATCAATTCCACCGTAGTGCGAATGCGGTCGCTTTCTTTAACACGCAATTCCTTTGCGCCCGTAATGCGGCTTTCCCCGTCCGCAAACGCACACAAAAGCGCGACCAAAGGCAACTCGTCGATCATAGCAGGAACGTCCTCCGCCGTCAAAGTTATCCCCTGCATATACGATTTTTTCACCAAAATATCCGCCGTCGCCTCCCCGCCGGACATCCGTTCGTTTAATAGGGAATACTGTATCCCCAAACGATCGAACGCAGTTAAAATACCCGTACGGGTAGGGTTAATCCCCACGTTTTTACAAAGCGTATCCCCTTTTAAAGCACCGAGCGCCATGAAATACGCCGCCGAAGAAATATCGGACGGTACGCATACGTCGATGGCTTGTAACGTACTCTTTTTTATCGTTACCTTATTGCCGTCCACGCGAAGATCCGCACCCATGGCAGTCAACATTCTTTCCGTGTGATCGCGCGATTTTACGGGCTCGGTGACCGAAGTTTCCCCTTCCGCGGAAATCCCCGCCAACAGCACCGCGCTTTTTACCTGCGCCGAAGCGACGTTCAACGTCACGTCCGCACCGTGTAATTTTTCAGGCGCAACGTAAACGGGAGCATGACCGTCCGTCGTTTGCACGTTTGCGCCCAGCAAAGCCAACGGTTCCGCCACTCTTTTCATAGGTCTGCTCGAAAGGGACTCGTCCCCGTACAACTTTGCGTCGATTTCCTTTCCCGCTACGTAACCCGTCAAAAGTCGAATGGTCGTACCGGAGTTCCCGCAGTTCAATTCTTTCCCGCGGCGGAAACGCTGCGTGCCCTTCACGCGCAAAGTCGTCCCATCTACGTCGATCTCCGCGCCCAACGAGCGCATACAACTGCACGTGGAAAGACAGTCCTCACCCATCAATGCGTTGGTAATAACCGCTTCTCCTTCCGCGCCGCCGTTTAACATGATGGCGCGATGAGTCACCGATTTGTCGCCGGGAAGATCAAATTCCCCTTCAAAATATTCTCTCACTTTAATTCGTTCCATACCTGCCCCTCCCGTTTCGTTTGGGCAATTATTCTTTTACCGCGCTCAATAACGCGTTTTTATATTCTTCAAAAGGCAAAGCATACATCGTCCAAACGCCTTTTGCTTTTGCCACTGCCATCTTAATTTTTCCGTCGTCCGTATTCTTTTTATCCGAACGAGCCTTTTCCGCATCTTTTTCTATCGAGGAAAAGTCCATTTCGGACGCGGGGGATTGCGCGATCGCTTTTACTGTCAACGCCAATAATTCTTCCCCGTATCCCTTTTCGCAAATCCCTGCGGCGATCGCCATCTTCGTTTCCAAAAGCATTCCGTATAAAACGCTTTCACCGTGAGAAAGCCCCGAAGTCAGTTCGATCGCATGACCCGTAGTATGTCCAACGTTCAACGAACGGCGTTCGCCCGATTCCTTCTCGTCCGCCTCAACCACGCGCGCTTTATGCCGTATGCACGACGTGATCAGCGTTTCCAAGAAAGAAAGGTCCGTCCACTCTTTTTCGGAGTCACGTAAAAGGTCGAAAATTTCACCGCTGAGCGCCGCATATTTAACGATTTCGCCCAAACCGCACTTGATTTCACGCTTGGGCAACGTTTTCAAAAAAGTGGGATCAACCAGCACTTCGCACGGTTGATAAAACGCGCCGACCACGTTTTTTACTCCGCCAAGATCTACCGCGGTTTTACCGCCCACACTGCTATCCACTTGCGCCAAAAGAGTGGTCGGCACTTGCACACAAGAAATACCCCGCATATAAAGCGCCGCCGCCAAGCCGCCGATATCCCCGATCACGCCGCCGCCGACTGCAAACAAGCGCGAGGTTCGATGCAGACCTGCCCCCGTCATTTTTTCCAAAATGCAATAGAGGGATTGAAAATTTTTATTTTCCTCCCCCGCAGGCAAAACGAATATTTCCGTATGCGGAAAATACTTTTTAAACCAGTCGGGATACAGCGCGTATACGTTCGAATCGGTCAAAACAAAATTCTTTTGCCCTTCCGTCAACTTTGGCAAACGCTTTTTTACCGCGTCCTTCCCAACGTGAATTTTGCCTTCCATTGAAGGCGTTTTTAACATAATCGTTTCCATAATCTTTTACGGTAACAGCGCATAACGCTGTTTTACTTCTTCCATCGTATCGCCGCCAAGGCGTTTCGCTACGGCGTTTGCAACCACTTCGGCAACCACTGCCTCCGCGATCACTTCCAAGGCAAAAATCGCGCATACGTCGCTCCGTTCGGAGGCGGCGACCGCACTTTCCTTCGTCCCGTATTCGACCGTTTTTAAGCCTTTCATAAGGGTGGGAATGGGTTTCATTGCCGCACGAAGGACGATTTCTTCGCCGTTCGACATTCCGCCTTCCAAACCGCCCGCGCGGTTGGTCGTGCGATAAAAACCTTTGTTTTCGTCATAATAAATCTCGTCGTGGATCGCCTTACCGCTGTTTTCGGCAACCGCAAACCCTGCGCCGACCTCTACGCCTTTGATTGCCTGAATACTCATCAAGCCCTGCGCCAACTGCGCGTCCAACTTTTCCGCATACGTCATCACGCTACCAAAGCCGCTTTTTAAGCCCTGTACGCGGATCTCTATGCCGCCGCCCGCCGTATCGCCGTCTTTTTTAAGCTGGGTAATCTTTTCGACCGCAAGATTTTCCGCTTCGGCATTCAGCATTCCCACGTCCGATTTCTTCGCGCGGGAAAGTTCGTTAAACGCGTACCTGCCCCCATCTTTTATACCGCAAATTTCGTAAACGTAGCCGCCGATCTCCACGCCGAGCGAGGAAAGATACTGACGGTAAATTTCTCCCGCCGCCACGCGGATTGCCGTTTCTCTTGCCGATGCGCGTTCCAAAACGTTACGCGCGTCGTCTTGCGCGTATTTCAGCATTCCCGTTAAATCGGCGTGTCCGGGACGCACTTTCGTCAATTTTTTCGCATCCATAGCCTGCGGATCGCAAGCGCCTGCAGACATACTGTTTTCCCAGTTGGAAAAATCGCGGTTGTAAATACAAAGCGTAACGGGACTGCCCAACGTTTCCCCGTTTCTCACACCCGTTAAAATTTCCACGCGATCCTTTTCGATCTTTTGGCGAGCGCCGCGGCCGAAACCGCTTTGTCTAAGCGCCAAAGCTTCGTTGATTTTTTCAATGTCGATTTTTAAATGCGCAGGCAAACCCTCGATTACTGCAATCAAAGCTTTGCCGTGCGATTCACCTGCCGTTGTCAGTTTCATAGCTATTTCCTCTTTCGTTATATGCGTCCTGCAAAAGTCAATCTTCCGTCAATGCAGTCCACCGTGACGTGCTCTCCGTTGCGAATTTTACCAAGTAAAATTTCCTCGGACAGTTTGTCCTCGATCTTACGTTGAATGACCCGTTTTAACGGTCTTGCGCCGTACTGCGGATCATACCCCTCTTTGACCAAATTGATCAACGCCGTTTCCGTCACCGTCAGCACGATACCGCGCTGTTCCAACAACCGTTTCGCCAAGCCTTCCACGATTTTTCTGCCGATCTTTACGCAATCCGACTCCGTCAAACGGTGGAATACGATGATATCGTCCATTCGGTTTAAAAATTCCGGACGGAACTTTTCCTTCAATGCTTTCGTGATATTTTCACGCATCGAGTCGTACTGTTTTTCATCCGCGCCGTAATCCCCGCGCGCATTACTGCCGAACCCATAAATACCCGTACGCTCGCTTTCCGCAACCGCCGCACCGACGTTGGACGTGAGAATGATGACTGCATTTTTAAAGCTGACCGTCCTGCCCTTGCTGTCCGTCAAACGCCCGTCGTCCAAAATTTGAAGGAGCAAATTAAATACGTCGGGATGGGCTTTTTCGATTTCGTCAAACAAAATCACACAATAAGGAGTCGTACGAACTTTTTCCGTCAACTGTCCCGTTTGCAAATCCTCGTACCCTACGTATCCCGGAGGCGCGCCGATCAGTTTAGAAATGGACTGCTTTTCCATATATTCGCTCATATCCAAGCGGATCATTTGATCTTCCGAACCGAACAATGCCTCTGCCAACGCTTTGCAAAGGTCGGTTTTACCGACGCCCGTAGGCCCGACGAAAATAAACGAACCGATGGGACGGGAAGGGTCTTTCAACCCCGCGCGAGCGCGTCTAATCGCATTCGAAACAGCGCTGACCGCTTCGTTTTGACCAATGATGCGTCTATGCAGATCCTCCTCCAAACGCATCAACTTTTCCCCTTCTTCCTGCGTAATTTTCAAAAGGGGAATACGAACGCGCGCGCTGACGATCGCCGCCACGTGTTCTCTGCCGATAGCAAGTCTGCCGTCGGGTAATTTTTTCGGTTTTTGCGCGTATTCCAACGCGCGTTTTTTATCCTCCGCGTACATACGGTTCTTTCTCGCTTCGGTCGCCAAAGCGTGTTTACCGCAACGCAGATGCATTTCCTCCTCCTCGATCAAGATGGAAATTTCCTTTTCCACTTCGTTCAATTCGGTACTGCCTCCGTCCTCGACAATGCGAACGCGCGCCGCCGCCTCATCCACCAAATCGATCGCTTTATCGGGCAAATAACGGTCGGTAATATAGCGCGAGGAAAGCTGTACCGCCGCCTCGATCGCTTCGTCCGTAATGGCAATTTCGTGATGTTCTTCATATTTCGCGCGCAAGCCGCGGATAATTTCTATCGTATCCTTTTCGGACGGTTCATCGACGAATACGGGCGTGAAACGACGCTCTAACGCGCTGTCTTTTTCGATATATTTACGATATTCCTCAATCGTCGTCGCGCCGATAACCTGCAAATCGCCGCGCGCAAGCAACGGTTTTAAAATGTTCGCCGCGTCCATGCTCCCCTCGGACGAGCCGCCTGCACCCACCAGCGTATGGATTTCGTCTATAAACAAAACGATGTCGCCGTCTTCCATCACCGTGTCCAAAAGGTTTTTCAATTTTTCCTCAAAGTCACCGCGGTAACGCGTACCTGCCAACATACCGGGCAAGTCCACGGAAAATACTTTTTTATTGTAAAGCTGTTCGGGAACTTGGTTGGTGACGATGAGCTGGGAAAGTCCTTCCACGATCGCACTCTTACCCACCCCCGGTTCTCCGACCAAAACGGGATTGTTTTTCAAACGTCGGGAAAGAACCTGCACCACTTTTTCAATTTCTTTTTTTCTGCCGATCACGGGATCCATTTTCCCCTTTGCGGCACGCGCGGTCATATCGATGCCGCACCCTGCCAGCTTTTCCGCTTCACGGCGGTAAGATTTATTGACTTTTTTATTCCCCAACAAATCGATCGGCTCGTCCTCCACCAACACGGAGGGAGCAGTTTGCCCCTGCGCGGCGTCCGCGCCCGAAGAATAATCCCCCGACAGCGGGTCTACGGTGGAAGTTTCCGTTTCCACTTCTCCCCACGCCTTTTTGTTTTTCAAAATACGAAGCGTCAACGCCGTGTTTTGTTTCAAAGTTTCCACGTCGGTAAAACGCTTTAAAAAGCGCACCGCGCAAGAAGTTTCCATGCAAAGAATTTGATACAGCATATGCGCCGTACCTGCGGATAAGCCGTCTGCCTCCGCTTGTTCCACTGCGCGGTCGTACGTTTGTTGCATACGGGGAGTCAAACCCAACCCTTGGTACTTTTTATCCACGCTTTTCGTGAACAGCGCGCCGTATTCTTCCTTGCAAACCCCTTCATGAGCAAGAATTTTATACGCTTCGCATTCGGGCAAACACAAAAACGCGTAAATGAAATGCTCGCTGCCGACAAAGCTGGTATCCAACTCCGCCGCCGTGCGGTTGGCGATCTCCAACGCGCGTCTGAAATTTTCCGTCGATCTTGACAAAGGATACATAGTTTCTCCTGTTTCCCTATCGGGTATACTTTACTTTCTTATCTGCTGCCGCGCCTTACGACTTGCACCAGTTTCGGCAATACGCTGCATACCGTTTCCGCGCGCACTTCGTCGTAAAAACGTTCGTTTTCCCCTTCCAAATTGTTGTTCAAACAAAACGCAGCCGGTTGCATATCGTCTAAAAATTCGTCAAATTTTTGTCTGTCTTTCGCTTTCAAAAATCCAAGTACGATCCCCAAGCGCACGTCTACGATCTTCGACATAAATTCCGACATATCAAGCAGCGCACAGTTCGTCAACGTACCGTATGCGCGCAGACAGCGGTCGCGAAGCCCCGTTTCCGACGTCTTTAACATTTCCTCGCGAGCACGAAGCTCTTGATCGCAAATGTTCATCGTAAATTCGGTCACTTGTTCCAATATCTCTTTTTCCGAAAGCCCCAAAGTGCGTTCGTTACTGACCTGATACAAATACCCTTCCGCGCTTGTGCCTTCCCCGAACGCACCGCGCAAAGTCATTCCGTTGCCTTGAAGGAGCGAAATCACTCGTTTGATTTCCCCCGTCCAAGTCAGCCCCGGCAAAAACATCATGACGGACGCGCGCATCCCCGTGCCCAAATTGCTGGGACACGCCGCCAAATAACCGAGCGTTTTATCATAGGCAAAATCCAACACGCTCGCCAAACCGTCGTCCAGCGCCATCAAACGTTCGTACGCTTTGTACAACTCGAACCCCTTGCAAATATACTGCTCGCGCAAGTGATCTTCCTCGTTGACCATAATCGAAACCGCACGGTCGGACGAAATGAACGCGGCCCTGTTATCCCCTTTTTTCAACAACGCGGGACTGATCAGGTGCTGTTCCTGCAATAATGCCTTTTCGCTGTCGCTCAATTTCCCCAGCTCGTATCTTACGTATTCGTGAGGGTCGATCTCCTTCAATCCCTCCGAAATCAAATGTAAAATTTCCTCCGCGTGCGTCGACTTCATCTTGGACGGGAAGGGAAAACAGGCAAGATTGCGAGCCAAACGAATACGAGTGGAAACTACCGTCGAACGGATAAATTCGGGAGCATTTACCATACGATTTCCTCCTCGATCGCACCGCTTCTTTCCATGCGTTCCAGCTTTTCCTCATATTCCCGACGACGGGAAAGATCGCCCGAAAGAAAATCGATCAAGCTTTCCATTTCCTTCTTTTGACGGGCAAAACGCTCGCGACCTTCCATTTCTTCACGGTATTCGTCCCGCTTTGCCAAAGAAGAAAACGCCATTCCGTCAAATACGGTTTCATCCTCTACGGACAGCGGAGGTTTTTTCCCTCTATGCCCGCAGGTATCTCCCTGCATTTTAAGTATCGAGGGCAAAATCCCCGACGCCATCGTTTGATAACAATACGGACATCCCACGATTTTGCGCATACGAAATTCTTTCAGCGTCGTACCGCAATAGGGACAAGCGGAACGCGATTTTTCGCCTTCCGCCTCATCTTCACAAAGAAACAACCGCCCGTAACAAGTCAGGCAATAATACTCTCTCTTTCTTTCCCCGTTTTTAATTTTTTCATAAGACTTCGTTGCCTCATTCTGATTGCAATAGAAACACCGCATACAAGTCTTTCCCCTCTTTTCGCCCTCTTAGTTTTCTTCCTCTTTCGTTTCCGTTTCCGTTTTCGGCTCTGCTTTCGATTCCGTTTTCACTGCGACCATGCCTCGCTGTTTTCGAAGTAAAGTCCTAAAGAACGCCCATAAAATTTCCAATATCTGCAAGGGCACGCCCAGCAGGAATATACACCACAATCCGCCGTACTCAAAACCGTATATGAGCGCTAAGGCTCGCACCGTTAAAAAGATACAAACAAGCGACACCCATATGATAGCGGTTACCGATAGGAAATTCAAAATTCTATGTTTCCAAAGCGCCGCATAAACCAAGATCACGATCCCGTTTACAAGTACCGCGTACAAATAGATCAGCCACCAAGAAAATCCGGGTTTTACAAGCTGTAAAGTCACAAAACATAAAATGGCGACCAGCCAAACGATCCCACTCGACAAAAGCATGATCAAAACGTGCAACCAACGGGATTTCGTCACTTGCCGAACGTCCGTTTCTTCGCCTAAAAACGCGTTGATACTAACCCCGTATAATTTCGCAAGCTGTATAAGCGTATAAACGTCGGGAACGCCGTTGCCCGATTCCCATTTCGATACCGATTTATCCGAATAATGGATCTTTTCCGCAACTTCCGCTTGGGTCAGCCCTGCCGCCTTGCGATAGTTGATTAAATTTTTTGCAATCTTTTGATTGATTTCGATATTATTATCCATACTACTATAATACCATTTTTTTCGTATTTCGTCAAGCGCATAGCATAATTTTTCTACATTATTTATACGCGTGGGCGCGCGAGGTACGGTTTTACACAAGAAAAATACGACGTTTTTTGTCAAATGCCCTACCCATGTACGCGTTGAATGCGATTTTATAATAAACATCCACCCGAATATCGGGTGGTTTTTATTTTTCGGGCATAGCCCTTGTTCACTGGCGTAGTACAAATGTACTCTTTGGTTGACCTGCCAGTCATGCATAGATTACTTGCCACCCGTCAACGGGTCACGCG
>JAFUIT010000068.1 GCA_017468345.1 Clostridia bacterium | reverse complement strand
TGCTCGGGGATATTGATGAATATTCCCTCCGATTATTACGAGGCGGCGAAGATAGACGGGGCGGGGGCGACGCGGATATTTTTCGATATTACTTTGCCGTATATGCTGCATATTACCGCACCTTATCTCATCACGCAATTTGTGGGAAATATCAACAATTTTAACGTGATTTGGCTATTGACGGGCGGCGGGCCTGTGGATAACGTGTATTATGGCGGCGGCACGCAGGCGCAATCCACCGATCTTTTGGTGACGTGGCTGTATCGTTTGACAACCGACCAAAACCCGAAATATAACGTAGCGTCGGTGATCGGTATTGTAATTTTCGTCATCAGCGCGGCATTGTCTTTGATCACTTACAACCGTACGGCGGCGGCAAAAAACGAAGGGGAGTTTCAGTAATGACAAGTTATACAAAAATCGGGCGCGGCGCGTCCAACGTATTCGTTTACGTCTTACTTGCAACGCTTGGCATAGCGTGGGTATTGCCCATCTTTTACCTCGTATATACGGCGTTTCGCGTGACTCCGTCCACGGGGATCATCAATCAACTGTTTCCGCATGGATTAAAGTTGGGTTTTGACAACTTTACGCGACTGTTTCGGGATACGATGTTTTCGCGTTGGCTGATCAATACGTTGATCGTTGCAACCAGCTCCTGCGCGCTTACCACGCTGTTTATTTTGATGGTCAGTTATGCCTTGTCCCGCTTGCGGTTTCGGTTGCGGAAACCGATCATGAACGTATTGTTGGTATTGGGTATGTTCCCCGGATTTATGAGTATGATCGCCGTATATTTTATTTTAAAGGCAATGGGGTTGACCAATTCACTTGTTGCGCTCGTCATGGTATATTCGGGTAGTGCGGCGCTGTCCTATTATATCTGTAAAGGATTTTTCGATACCGTTCCGAAAGCGATGGAAGAAGCGGCGTTTTTGGACGGGGCAAGTCAACCTATTATCTTTTGGAAAATCGTTTTACCGATGGCGAAGCCCATCATTGTATATACGGTATTGACTTCGTTTATCTCGCCTTGGTGTGATTTTATTTTCGTCAACACGATCATCAGCGACCGTGAAAAATACACGGTGTCTTTAGGACTTTATAAAATGATCAACGCGGAGAGAAACAGTTTCAACGACAATTTCACCGTCTTTTGCGCGGGGGCGTTTGTCGTCGGGACAATCATCGTATCCTTATTTATGAGTATGCAAAAATATTACGTCGAAGGGATCACCAGCGGCGCGGTAAAGGGTTAAGGAAAAGCCGTTCCTATCAAAGGGACGGCTTTTGATTATTTTCTATTTTTAATGACCAGCCGTTCCAAGAGAGCAACGGCGGAATACATAACGGCGGCGAGGATACAAAGAATGAATACGGCGCTCATAACCAAGTCCAACTTAAATACCTGCCCACCGTATACGATGAGGTAACCGATACCCGCCTTCGATACGATGTATTCGCCCATGATCGAGCCGATCCAAGCCATACCGACGTTGATTTTCAGCATGGAGATAAAATTCGGCAAAGAGGAAGGAATTACAAGTTTCGTAAGAATTTGCCATTTGGTCGCGCCCATCGATTTCATCAACAGTAACTTGTTTTCGTCCGTTGCCATAAACCCGTTCAGCATATTTAAGATTGCAACGATCAAACCGATGAGAATGGTCATAAAGACGATCGCAGTACTGCCCGTGCCGCACCAAATAATGATTAAAGGTCCAAGCGCGATTTTGGGCAGAGCGTTCAATACGACGAGATAAGGTTCGGATATTCGGCGGAAACATTCGCTCCACCAAAGAAGCAGCGCGATACCGTAACCGAGCGCTACGGCAATGAAAAAACCTGCCAGCGTTTCCCATAAGGTCGTACCTACGTGGTAAAACAGCGTTCCGCCTGTGTACAGTTCCCCGATCGTTTTGAAGATACGGGAAGGGGAGCTGGTGATAAAGGGATTGACCCAAGCCAGTTGCGCGGAGAGTTCCCATATACCCAGTAAGCATAATAAAATCGCTACGCGCGCAACGTTGATCCATATATTTTTCTTTTTTAAGCCGCGAAGATAGAGAAGATGCTCGCGGGAATAATTTTTTTCGTTTTTCATGTGTTCAACTCCTTCCAAAGAATTTCAAACCAGCCGGAAAACAACTTATTTTCCCGTCGTTTTAACGGTTTCGTTTCGGGGAAGGAAAGGACGTGTTCGGCGATCACGCGCGCAGGGCGGCGGGAAAGCACGAAAATTTTATCCGCCACGGAGATGGCTTCGCTGATATCGTGCGTGATCAGCAAAGCCGTTTTCTTTTCTTCGCGGATAATTTTATATACGTCGTCGCAAACGGAAAGCCGCGTTTGGTAATCGAGCGCCGAAAAAGGCTCGTCAAGCAGCAATACGTCGGGGTCGACGGAGAGTGTTCTGATCAAAGCGGCGCGTTGACGCATACCGCCGGAAAGGGAGGAAGGATAATTTTTAAGAAACTGCGCCAAGCCGTATTTTTCGGCAAGAGCAACGGCGCGTTTTTGGTTTTCGGGCGTGTTGGTACGCTTGATTTCCAAGGGAAGGAAGATGTTTTTTTCAATCGTCCGCCAAGGAAACAATTCGTCTTTTTGTAACATGTATCCAAACGATCCGCCGTCGGTAACGACTTTCCCTTTCGTCGGCGACAGTAAGCCTGCCGCCAAGGACAAAAGAGTGGTTTTCCCGCAACCCGACGGACCGATAATGGCAACAAATTCGCCTTCCGTTACGGAAAAATTGACGTCTTCCAACGCGACCGTTTCACCTTGTTTACTGTGGTAGTGCATTGAAACGTTATCAAATCGTAAAACTTCTTTCATTTGCGTGTATCCTTATGTTTTTTACTTTTTGTATACCTCGGTATATACTTTTTTCGCGTAGGAATTGTCTACAAGTTCGTTCAATTCCGCCCGACGGGAAAGTTCGCCTGCGTTTTCGATAATATCCTGTAAACGGTTAAAGCTGTCCTCCGTCATGGAAAGTTCCGTTCTCCATGCGTCGATCGCACGGTAGCGTTCGACGGATGCCGCCAACGAATCGACGGAAACGCCTTCAAAATATGCAGTGAGGTAGGGAGCAACCGTTTGGGAAGGGGTTTCGTTGATATATTTTACCGCTTTGGTAACGGCGCGTAAAAATCCTTCCGCGGTATCGTCGTTTTTCTTTAACCACGAATTTTTTGCGATAAAGCAAGTATAAGGCACTTCGCCTGAAGCTTCGCCGACGGAGGCGACGACGTAGCCTTTCCCGGCCGCTTCGTATTCGTACGCCGTAGGATCGAACATAGTGCAGTAATCGGCTGTGCCTGCTTCAAACGCGCTGACCATCAGGTTGAAAGCAACGTCGTAATTCAAGGTAAGATCCGTGCCGTCTTTCAAGCCGTTGTTATTAAGTACGTATTCAAAGGTCATTGCGGGTACGCCGCCTTTGCGCCCTGCAAGGATTTCTTTGCCTTTCAAATTTTCCCATTTAAAGTTGGGTTCGGGGGTACGGGAAACGAGGAAAGATCCGTCCCGTTTCGTCAGCTGTCCGATAACGGTGGGGACGTCGGTCGAGCCGCCTACAAGTACGTACAGCGCCGCTTCCGGACCGCAAAAACCGATATCGGAATCGCCCGAAAGGACAGCCGCCATAACGTTATCCGCGCCACCGCCGTTGGTCAGTTCGATTTCGATATTTTCTTCGGTAAAATACCCAAGCGCATCCGCAAGATACATAGGCGCGTAAAATACGGAGTGGGTCACTTCGTTGACTTTGACGGTTTTTATTCCATCGTCGTCTTTGCAGGAGGAGAGGGGGAGCAGTGTGAAGGCGGCGGTAAGCGCCGCACATATAAATTTGGTGATTTTGTTCATGGTCTTCTCCGAATAAAAATTTTTTTGGAATAATATATTATATGAATGGGCATTTATAATTGACAATTTAAAAATTTCGTATTATAATTGATAGGCTACGCTATTACTGCGTGGCGGTGAGCACGAGAAGATAATAACCTGATAAAGAGGGGTTGTAATAGATTATGGAAATGCAAAAGACGTATAATCCGAAAGATTTTGAAGACAGAATTTACGCCGACTGGGAACAGTCCGGTTATTTTCATGCGGAAATCGATGAAAATAAAGTTCCGTTTACGATTATGATGCCGCCTCCCAACATTACGGGACAGTTGCACATGGGACACGCTATGGACGCAACCTTGCAGGACACGTTGATCCGTTTTAAAAGAATGCAAGGCTATGCAGCGCTTTGGCTGCCCGGTTGCGACCACGCGTCGATCGCTACGGAAGTAAAAATCGTTGAAAAAATGAAGGCGGAAGGGGTCACGAAAGCGGATATCGGCCGCGACGGATTTTTGGTGCGCGCTTGGGACTGGAAGGAACAGTACGGTAACCGCATTATGCTCCAACAGCGTAAAATGGGTACGTCTTGCGACTGGGATCGTCAGGCGTTTACCATGGACGAAAAGTGCTCCCGCGCGGTGCGCGAGGTGTTCGTCAACCTCTACAATAAGGGATTAATCTATCAAGGCGACCGTATCATCAACTGGTGTCCTTGTTGTAAAACGGCGCTTTCCGACGCGGAAGTAGAGTACGCGGAAGAAGGCGGACATTTCTGGCATCTTCGTTATCCTGCGGCGGACGGCAGCGCGGACGTCGTAGTCGCTACGACTCGTCCCGAAACGATGCTTGGGGATACGGCGGTTGCGGTACATCCCGATGACGAACGTTATCAAAGCTTGATCGGTAAGACGTTGAAATTGCCTTTGACAGATAGGGAAATTCCCGTCGTTGCAGACGAATACGTTGATCCAGCGTTCGGTACGGGTTGCGTGAAGATCACGCCTGCGCACGACCCCAACGACTTTGAGGTGGGCAAGCGTCACAATTTACCCGTGATCCGCGTAATGAACGACGACGGCTCGATGAACGAGTTGGCGGGCGAATATCAAGGCTTGGATAGATACGTTGCGAGAAAGAAGATCGTTGCCGATTTGGAGGCGCGCGGAAACCTTGTAAAAATCGAGGCGCACAATCACAACGTAGGGCATTGTTACCGTTGTCATTCTACGGTAGAGCCCATCGTTTCCAAACAGTGGTTTGTTAAGATGGAACCGCTTGCAAAACCCGCGATTCAAGCGGTTATGAAAAATAAAGTAAAATTCGTACCCGAACGTTTCTCCAAAATCTACTACAACTGGATGGAAAACGTGCGCGACTGGTGTATTTCCCGTCAGCTTTGGTGGGGACATCGCATTCCCGTGTGGTACTGTAAGGATTGCGGCGAAGTAATCTGCGTGAAAGAAGATCCTTCGGTTTGCCCGAAGTGCGGCAGCGCGCATATTCATCAGGATGAGGACGTTTTGGATACGTGGTTCTCCTCTGCGCTTTGGCCTTTCTCTACGCTCGGTTATCCCGAAATGACGGAAGATTATAAGTATTTCTATCCCACCGACGTTTTGGTAACGGGATACGATATCATTTTCTTCTGGGTTGCAAGAATGATTTTCTCGGGTATCGAACATACGGGCAAAGTGCCTTTCCACGACGTTTTGATCCACGGTATCGTTCGCGACGAGCAGGGTAGAAAGATGAGTAAATCCTTAGGAAACGGTATCGATCCTTTGGAAATCATCGAAAAATACGGCGCCGATTCGTTGCGTTTGTCGTTGGTAACGGGGGTTGCGCCCGGCAACGACACTCGTTATTCGGACGCGAAGGTAGAATCCTGCCGTAACTTTATCAATAAGCTGTGGAACGCGGCGCGTTTCGTATTGATGAACACGGAAGGCAAGAAGATTCCTTCGATCGCGGACGTAAAACTTTCTCCTGCGGATAAATGGATCATTTCCAAACTGCAAACGTGTATTCGCGAAGTTACGACCAACTTAAACAAGTACGAGTTGGGCGTTGCCAGCGATTTGATCACGGGTTTTGTTTGGGATGATTTCTGCGACTGGTACATCGAACTTTCCAAGCCCGCGCTTTACGGCGAGGACGAAGGGAAGAAAGCGGACGCGTTGGCAGTGCTTTGTTTCGTCCTTGAAAATGCGTTGAAATTGTTGCACCCGTTCATTCCGTTCGTTACGGAAGAAATTTATGCAAATCTTCCCGGCACGAAAGGCAGTATCATGACGGCGGAATTCCCCAGATACAATTCTAAAATGTCTTACAAAAAGGAAGCGAAGGCGTTTGAAGGGGTTATGGAAATCATCAAGGCAGTTCGTGCGATGAAGAAAGACGCGGATTGTCCTCCTTCTAAAAAAGTGGAATTGAACGTCGTTACGGAAAGCAAGCGTTTGATTCAGGTGAATAAGGATTGCATCATCAAACTGTCGGGCGCAAGCGCGTTGAACTTTGTAGACAGCGCGGCGGACGTAGAGGGTAAAACGGTTTCTTCGGTGACGGAAATTGCACAAATTTACGTGCCTCTTGGGGAACTTGTGGATATCGAAAAGGAAAAGGCTCGTTTGACGGCGGAAATCGAACGTATCGACAGCGAAATCGCTCGCGCGGAAGGGAAACTGAACAATGAAAGTTTCGTTTCCAAAGCGCCTGCAAAGTTGGTAGACGCCGAAAGAGAAAAAGTAAAGAAATATCAAGACATGAAGGCAAAGTGCGTTGCACAGTTGGAAAGTCTTTAAAATCAAGGAAAAAACCTGCGCGATTTTGTATTTTGCGCAGGTTTTTCTATAGAAAAAGGGGAAAAGTAAAAAAAGTTTGAAAAAAAGTGCGTTCAAACGTTTGACAATGCTTGCTTTTTTTGCTAAAATGTTACTGTTGCATTTTAGGCGCATTATGC
>JAFUIT010000067.1 GCA_017468345.1 Clostridia bacterium | reverse complement strand
GCTTTGACGATACCGTCGTATCCGTGTTTTGGCAGGGAGTGTTACAAATGACTTTGCAAACGCCCACCGACTTTTTCACCTCGACCCTGCCCCCTTCATTTTCCGTTTGCACCCTTTCCAAACACGCCGATTTATTCTTCATCGAAGGGCAAAATTGCCTTGCCGTGTACACAAAAAAAGGAAAATGCGTCTTCATGGAAACCGTTTCCGATTTTTCCGTCCAAAATGATGAACTCAACGCGACCCTGCCCCTATCGGACGCACTTGGCAGAGTCGCCGATTGCAGTTGGAAACTGGACGAAAACGGCTGTCGGCAAACAAAATTCAACTTGCGCCAAACGCATACGGCGGAAGGGGAAACGGCGGCGGAAAAAATTGCGGAAGAATTGCTCCCCTACGCCTTTTTCGAGAGCGTTTTGCTTGGGGTAAATTATGCGGAGCATCTTTCGGATGCATTAGCGCCCAAAGCGGATCAACTTGTCGATTTTTTAGGCGATTTTAAAGGCGTAACCCTAACCAACGATCCTTTCACCTGCGGGTTGGTACGCGAAAAAGCGCCGCGGCTTTTTGAAGTCGCTTACTACACCGTGACAGTGGAAAACGGAAAAATTGCGGATATCCGCACATAGTTGGTGACATTTACCAGACGAAAAACCGCCCCAAACGGTTGACAGAGGGCGGCTTTTTCTTATAAAATACTTCCGTGAGTGGGCAAGAACAAAACCGCCCACCGAAAGGAGAATGAAAAAATGCAAAAAATTATTTGTAAAAAAACGTATGATACGGAAACTTCCACTCTTTTGAAAAAAGTCACCTACGGTGCGTTCGGCGCGTCCGACGGTTGGGAAGAAAGCTTGTATCAGACGGAAAGCGGGAATTTTTTCCTCTACGTCAACGGCGGCGCGGACAGCAAGCATACGAAAGAAGACATCACGCGTTTGAGCGCGGAAAAGAAAAACGCTTGGCTGAAAGCAAACTCGTAAAAAAAACCTCTTTACCGCGTTGGTAAAGAGGTTTTTTCTTTTTAAAAATTAATATTTCGTTACTTTTACTTCTTTGATCACGATGGGTTCGTTGGGAACGTCAAACTTCTGCGCTTTTGCTTTCTTGCCAACGTACAAATCGTCCTCGTCCACCGTTACTTCCTGTTCCGTCGTGAACGCCGCGTTTGCGTCTTCTTCCTCACCGTAGTTTTCCGCAATATAATCCGCGATCGCATCCTGCAAATCTTCCAAAACTTCTACGCTGTCTTCCGACAAAGTCGCAAACGTGCAGTATTGCGAGTTGCTCGTTTCGTTGGTCGAAAGGGAAATATAGAACTGCGAAGTAGCGCTGTTGTACTTGTACTGTCTGGTAGCCAACTCGCCTTCCTTATCCGCATTCAAATAAGGCACGTATGCCTTTGCCGTCGTGCTCTTGTCGTGATAATACATAGTCAGCGAGCCGTAGCTTTGTTTCTTCGCGCCGTTCTCTACCTGGAAACCGTTGGCGTCGAATTCCCCGTAAACGGTGTACAAAGGCGTACTCTTTGCCGAATCCTGCCATACGCTGATGGGGAAGTTTTCATAGCCTTGTACTACTTCGTAATAGGATTTATAGGTCAAGCCGTCCTCGTCTTCCGCGTCCGTTGCGACCGAATAAGCGCCCGTGTACATTTTAAGCCCACTGTCGTCGTAATCGTGTACGCAAAGCCCGTTGTAATAATCGTTTTCCACAAGCGCCATAAAGTGTTCTACCGTCGAAGGCGCGACCTTTCTATACAGTTCATATTCCAACGTGTAATCGTTGCCGTTGAAGGAAATGGTCATTTCCACTTCGGGATGCGCCGTTTCACAAGCGGTCGCCGTACAAAGACAAGCCGCCACACCAAGCACAGCCACTGCGTTGCAAGCAATTCGTTTCATCATCTTTTTAGACATATCGTTATTCTCCATTGTTGCTAATTATGCACGTTAATATTGTACCTTTTATTTCGCTTTCTGTCAATCGCTTTTACCTATTTTTCACCAAATTTTATCTAATTAACGCCTGTTCGTCACTTCCGATCAATCCTTTACAATATATCCGTGTATAAATCCGCACCGCAGAGTGAATTTTTCAACGCGCATTGCGCCCGAAATACCTTTCTTATCTCTTTTAACACTTTATCCGCGCTCATTCCGTCCGTACAACGCAAATAATAAAGCAACTTCAGCTCGGCTTCCGTTATACTTTGCGCCGTTTGCAGTAATACCTCATTCCTTGCGGATATCTTTTCCGGCGGCGCACCCTTTTTATGTATGCCAAGTTCCGCGCGCACCAACTCCCTTTCCCATTCTCGAAAAAGTGCCAGCATTTTCGGCATACCGCAAAATATTTCCTCGATATTCCCTTCTTGCATAAGATACCTCCAAGATGCATATTATAACATTAAGTGTTATATGTCAAGTAAATGATAACAATTTATGTTATAATAAAGAAAATGAGGAGTATATAACATTTTTTGTTATATAATTACAAAAATGAAACTCAGCCAACAAATCGGCGCAAATTTGAAAACGGCAAGAAAACAAAAAGGTTACACACAGGAAGCTTTGGCGAAAAAGCTGGGGATATTGCAACCTGCATACGCACGGTATGAAAGCGGAAAAATCGAACTTAACTACGATCAAATACAAGAACTTTGCACTATTTTGGAAATCACGCCCAACTTTTTATGGGGATTTGAGGACGAATATGGAAATTTGAATTTCTAACGGTTGCATACAAAAAAACGGCCTGCGATTGCAAGCCGTTTTTTATTTGCATTGTAAAACTTACTTAAGTTCAGCGGTAGCGCCGTTTTCTTTAAGTTTTGCAACCAACGCTTCAGCGTCAGCTTTGGGTGCGTTTTCTTTGATAACGCCCATGCTTTCAACTGCTTTCTTAGCGTCAGCAAGGCCAAGGCCGGTAGCTTCACGTACAACCTTAATGATAGCGATCTTGTTGGGACCGATGTCTTTAAGAACAACGTCGAATTCCGTCTTTTCTTCTGCTGCGGGAGCTGCTTCTGCTGCTGCGCCGCCTGCTGCGGGAGCTGCTGCAACTGCTGCGCTTACGCCAAATTCTTCTTCAAGTGCTTTTACAAGTTCGTTCAATTCAAGAACGGTCATAGCTTTTACTTCTTCAATGAGTTTCTGTACATCCATGATTTTTAAATCCTCCGATTTTTTTTAATGATTTTTTTAATTTAATAGAAATTAGTTGCTTTCTTTTGCTTTCGCGATCTGATCCAAAACACCAACGAATTTGGACAGGGGGGACTGGAAGCAACCGAGCATCTTCGCAATAAGGACTTCTTTGGAAGGAATTGCGGAAAGCGCTTTCACACCAGCCTTGTCAAGATATTTGTTTTCAACGTACGCACACTTGGGAACTACCTTTTCCGCCAACGCAGGATTTGCTTTCGTTTCCTTTGCGAAAACTGCCGCGCCGCTGGTTTCATCCGCGCAGAATACCGTTGCGGTCGTACCGTTGAGATCGTTGTCGAAATCCGTGATACCAAGATCGTTGAACGCCTTTCTTACCAACGTATTTTTGTATACTTTGTATTCGCAGTTTGCTTCTTTGAACTTGTTGCGGAGCGCCGTTACTTCAAGCACCGTCAATTTGTTGTAATCAGCAAGTACGATCGATTTGCTCGCCTGGATCTTCGTTTTGATTTCTTCTACGATTTGTTTCTTAGCTTCTACATTTGCCGACATAATTTTACCTCCTTTAAACGGTTTCCTCTTTCTAAAACCGCCTGACATAAAAAAATACCTTACGCCGCGCGGCATAAGGACCCGATAACACTAACGTTATATTTCCTTAACCTCGGTGAGCGGTCACCCATCAAACCTTTCGGTGCTCACTTTCTGCGGCTACTGATTTTTACTATGTTATTATATCATCTCCGTCAAAGGCAGTCAACTATTTTTAACCGCCTTTGACGAAAATTTTTGATTTTTTGTCGGTTTATACAACCGACTGTTTGAAAATGCGGACAAATCCGCGTTCAATTAAAGCTTGGGCAATACTTTTACGCCGGGGCCCATCGTCGACGCCAAGGTTACGCTCTTGATATACGTACCCTTTGCCGCTGCGGGTTTCGCCTTGATGATTGCATCCACAAGCGCGGTGAAGTTGTCCTGAAGCTTATCTTTGCCGAAGCTCTTTTTACCGATCGGGCAGTGGATAATAGCGGTTTTGTCAAGTCTGTATTCAACTTTACCTGCTTTTACTTCTGCGATTGCCTTTTCTACGTCCATGGTAACCGTACCGGACTTAGGGTTAGGCATCAAGCCTTTGGGACCGAGCACACGACCGATACGACCAACCATACCCATCATGTCGGGAGTCGTGATC
>JAFUIT010000066.1 GCA_017468345.1 Clostridia bacterium | reverse complement strand
GAAAAAAAGTTGGATTTATTTTCGAAAAAGTGCTGGACTTCCTATCTCTTCTGTGGTATGTTGTTGTGCTAACAGGAGGTGCAACGCATGAAAAGTATGATAAAAGAACTGTGGCACGGAAACATAATTCCTCAAGAGGATAGCAGAACCAACTCGCCACAAATGAAGGAACTCCTCGGCTACATGGCAAGGCATCACGAGGAACTCGAAAAGTGCTTCACGGACGAGCAGAAAGAAACATTCGAAAAGTTCCATGATTGCTGGAGCGAGTATATGAGTCTTGCTGAAGCAGCCATCTTCGAATATGCGTTTAAGCTTGGTATGCAGATTGCCATTGAAACATTTACAAAATAAACACAGAAATCACCTTAAAATGATTTAAATTCCCTCAATTTCGAAATAATATTAAGGAAATATACCCTTAAAGGATTGACAAATCCCTCATAATATGATATTATTTAAGGGAACGAAAGTGAGGTTAAGGTTATGAGAACATTTAACTACTCAAAAATAAACGAACAAAAATGGGATTCGGAGCTTCTCGGCTTGATAGCGGCAATATACAAAGAAGCCGGAAAGCAAGAAATGTATCTCAAGCAACGCCCGGAAGAGCTTGAAAAGCTCGTTGAGATTGCAAAAGTGCAAAGCACCGAGAGTTCCAATGCTATTGAAGGTATTGTTACGACGAATACGAGAATCAGGCAGATCGTAGAGGACAAGACCACGCCTAAAAATAGAGATGAGCAAGAGATAGCCGGATACCGTGATGTGTTAAATATCATCCACGAGAGTTTTGATGCCATCCCGATTACACCCAACTACATTCTGCAGCTCCATAAAATTCTGTACAGCCATATGAATAACCCTGCGGCAGGCAGAACAAAGAGCGCACAGAATTATATCAGCGCAACTTATCCCGACGGTAGTACAAGAACGCTATTCACGCCCCTTGATCCGTTTGAAACTCCGACCGCACTCGAAAGCATATGTAACGAGTTTAACCGAGTAATCGGTAATAACGAGTTAGAGCCGTTGATTGCCATTCCGACATTCATTCACGATTTTCTCTGCATCCATCCGTTCAATGATGGAAATGGTAGAATGAGCCGTTTGCTTACGACTCTGCTCCTTTATAGAAGTGGCTTCTACGTTGGAAAATATATATCCCTCGAAGCCAAGATTGCCAAAAACAAAGATTTGTACTACGATGCACTTGGCGAAGCGCAGAACGGATGGCACGAAGGAAATGCAGATGCCGTTCCGTTCATCAAATATCTGCTTGGTACGATACTTTCAGCCTATAAGGATTTTGAAGATAGGTTCGCACTTGTGGAAACAAAATTGCCGGCACTTGAAACTGTTCGCCGCGCAACGATGAATAAGATCGGCAGATTTTCAAAGCAGGATATCAGGGAGTTGTGCCCTTCGCTCAGTATAAGTTCTATTGAGGGTGCACTTCGAAAGTTAGTTGCCGAAGGCGAGATCAAGCGCGAAGGTAACGGAAAGAATATCCGATATTTTAGACTTAAGTAATTGTGAGGGCAACGAATGAGTGACATTACGGTAAAATTTATTGATAAAGAGTATTCCATACCAACAGATGTAATAACATACACAGATTTAAGGGAGCTGACTCCCGAAGTGCTTCGCACATTCATAGAGCGAATCATTATCCACGAAAGAACAGCAAAGCACAGCAAAACCGCCTCACAGCAAATCGACATCTACTTCCGCTATATTGGAAAGCTCGCCCCCGAACAAGTCGCCTAAACCCACAAAACGGAATAGGACGGACAGCCGAAACTGTCCGTCCTACACCGAGCACCGCCTATACGCAGTTAATATCCTTATGAGAAACTGCGTAATCCCGTGGTTTTTTTATTTCGTTCCATACCTGGTGGACTCTTTTATATAATTTACGTGCGGCTGTTATGAAAACAGCCGCACGCATTTTATTAGGTTAATCTTCCTTTCTCTTGCAAATCAAAGCAACGCCAGCCGCCGTGATTGCAACCACTGCTATCGATAAGCCGCCGATCACGCCCGAACAACCTGCCATAGATTTTACCTCATCAAGCAAACCGTTGACCATGCCCATAACGCCCTCGTCCTGTTCGTCAGCCGTACTGTCCTTATCCCCGTCCGTAGGAGCTTCGGAAGAATCGTCCGCAGGCGCGTCCGTCTTTTCAGTGAACACTACGTCTACCGTCACGTCAGAAACGACCTTAATGCTTGCCTTTTCCACGCCGTTTACGGATACCGAGTAGGTATAACCGGAAACGTCTTTACCGTCCAAAATACCCGTCAAATCAAGGCTTTCGCCGTATTCTGCGGTGATGGATTCAAGCTGAATCGCGTCGTTGCCCGTTACGTTGAAGGTTACGGTGTACGTTCTCTTGCTTTTGATGTACTCTGCAACAAGGTTCATCTTGCCTTCTACAACGTCCGTATCGAAATTCCATTTCGCATCGCCGTTATACCAAGCGTCGAAGGTGTAATTGTATTCCGCCGTCGATTCTTTCACAGGATCAGCAGGTTTTTCGATCTTGCTGCCGTATGCATAGGAAACTTCGTTTTCGTTGTCAAACGTTACGGAGTACCATACGGGATCGTATTCCGCCGTAGCCGTTAAGTCGCCTGCATTCGTCCATACCGTGTCCGCGTTGATTACGTTTCCGTCCACTACCCACTTACCAACGTAATGAGTCTTTTCAGGAACTGCGGGAAGCGTACCGATCGCCGCGTCATAGGTTACGGTCAACGTATCAACCGTTTCTCCGTTTGCAACCAAAGTCAACGTATAGCTGTTTGCCGTATAGGATGCCGCTGCCGTCTTGTCAGCGTCGATAAACCAAACGGTTTCCGCGGTGATCACTTCGCCGTCAATCGTCCATACGCCGCTGTAACCGTCTTTTGCAGGAACTGCGGGAAGGTTGCCGATTGCTTGCGCATACGTTACTTCAACAGCAGACAAACTGCCAAAGTTAAGCGTATACGTTTTTGCCGCACCTTGAACGGTGAACGAGATATCCGTCGCAGGCATCGTCGCGGGAACTTCGGCCTCGCCGTTGAAACGCCACGAACAATCCACGTAACCTTGGATCGAATCAACGGGTCTTATCGTCAAAGCGTCGCCGTATGCAAATACGTCTTTGTACAATACCGTTTCGCCGTCCAACGCATAATACGTTACCGTATATTCGTTGGGGATTTCGGTATACGAGCCGTCCGAAGTCAAATCGATATTACCCGTGATCGGGGTCGAGAAATCGTAAATTTCGCCGTTCAAGAACCAGTTATAAACATACGTGTATTCCGCCGTAGCGTCCTTATTTACGCTCAAATCGGTGGGATATTCAACCGTCCCGTTTTCGTTCACGTAAACCGCGTTTTCGCCGTTGAAGGTTACTTTGTACTGTTTATTCCAGTTGGTTGCCATTACGTTCGACATATCGTTGCTGTCGAACATCACTTCTTCCGTCAAAACGTGTACGATATGCCCTGCGCTTGCGCTTGCAACCATGTCATAGGAAGGCAATTCGCAACCTTCTTCAAATAGAATTTTATCAATCGTCGTGCCGTTGTAAATATCGGTATTGATAGAGATACGAAGGATACCGCCTTCTTCACCCCAACCGTTGAATATGAACATCCATTGAGGATCCTTGCCCATCGCGTCCATAATAGAACCGAGGGTTACCCATTCGTTGCTTTCTTTTACGTGGAGCTTAATCTTCGTCTGGAAGTTTGCCATACGCATCATGATGGTATACCAATTTGCGCCTGCATATGTCCCTGAACCGTTTGCGTCCACTACCTGCGTAGGCAAAGCTTCTCCCTTGCCTTCCCAGTCGTTGCCTTCGCCAAGCCCGATCATAAACATTTCACGGATATGTACGCGGTCAATGGTAGTTTCGATTTCCGTATAACCTTCTACATAATCGATAACATGGAAATCTGCACCTCCCGTACCATTTATCCAGAACGTTTTGGAAGTCTCCGTCGTCAAAATACTGCCGTCCAGCATAGGGATTTCCGCGCCTTCTGCAATTCTTGCGCCGATACCTGCATTCGATACAAACCCGTCCTTCATTCTAAAGGTAAGGGTGTTGGCATCACCCCAGTGATAGGTGTGCATACCTACTCCGTCCCAAACGTCACGCAAGCTGTAAATACCGTTGTCAAAATAAACCGTTACCTTATCCAAAAGGTTGGTATTCATAACAAACGATGCGTCGTGCGCTTGATTGGCTGTTACGTAGTCAGACGAATTGAAACAAAGGAAAAACCAGGATTCTTCTCCATTTTTTCTAAACTGAAGATGCGTAACGTGGAAATTCTTGGTGTATTCCACTTTCAAAGTCACGTCGCTTGCAGGCATCGTTGCGGGGATTTCACCGCCGTCTGCCGCCGTCCAAACGCCATCGTAACCTGCTTTTGCGGGCACTGCAGTTAAAGCGATTGCCGAGCCGTAGGAAATCTGCTGGGTGGTATACGTACTGCCGTCTTCATTCAAATAGGTCAGCGTATATTTTTTGGATACAGTCGTAAACGTGCCGTTCGAGGTCAAGTTGATATCGCCCGTGACAGGGGTCGAGAAATCGTAACGTTCACCGTTTAAGAACCAGTTATACTCGTAGCTGTTATATTCGTCGTCCGCTTTCGTTTCACTCAAAGCTTCGGGGTATGCAACCGTTTCGCCGTCGTTTACTAAAACGTCGTTGGCATAATTGAACGTTACCCTGTGAGGGTTGGTAAAGTTAAAGCTAACAGCCCAATCCGCTTGCGACATATCCAAACTGGTG
>JAFUIT010000065.1 GCA_017468345.1 Clostridia bacterium | reverse complement strand
ATACCGCCCCTTAAACCGCAGTTTGCTGACGGGGGTGGAATCCCCGATCGGGGAAATTTTACTCGGCGGCGCCTAACGTGTGTACTGTTTTGGAGAAGTGGACGTGGATACGGCGGCATTTTTGCGAAAATATTATGGTGAAAAAGCGATTTTTTGTTGAAAAAACGGTTGACAAAAAAGGCGCAAAGGGTTACAATAGAACCGTAAAGACAAGTAACGCCGTTTTGGTTTTTTCAGAGAGCTTGCCCTTGGCTGTGAGGCAGGTAAACGGGGACGGAGTGTGAAACCACTTTACGTTTCGGCAAAATTGAAGAAAAGAGCGGTCGTTTTATACGGCAATTAAGGTGGAACCGCGCAGAATATGCGTCCTTAAACTTCTTGGGAAGTTTAAGGGCTTTTTTTATAATTTATTCAATCAAAAAAAAGAAAAATTACACATATACGGAGGAGAACAATGAACATCATTCTCAAAAGCGGCGACGCTTTGGAAGTAGCGGAAAATTCGACCGCGATGCAGGCGGCGACGGCAATTTCCGAGGGGTTGGCAAGAAACGCGGTTTGCGCGAAAGTAAACGGCGTTTTGGTAGACCTTTCGCAGGAATTGAAAGAAGGGGACAATTTGGAAATCGTAACTCTTAAAGATAAGGAAGGGTTGCAGGTTTACCGCCACACCTGCGCGCACGTTTTAGCGCAGGCGTTAAAGACGGTATATCCCACTTGTAAACTGTCCATCGGCCCCGTCATCGACAACGGTTTTTATTACGACGTCGATTTCGTAACTCCCATCACGCAGGCTGACCTTGCGAAGGTGGAAAGCGAAATGCAGAAGATCATCAAAAGCAACTTGCCCGTGGAACGTTTCACGTTGCCCAGAAACGAGGCGATCGCTTTGATGAAGGAATACAGCGAAGATTATAAGGTGGAACTCATTGAAGACCTGCCCGAAGGGGAAACGATTTCCTTCTACAAGCAGGGCGGTTTTACCGATCTTTGCCGCGGCCCGCATCTTCCCTCTACGGGCAAGATCAAGGCGTTTAAGCTGACTAGCATCGCAGGCGCATACTGGAGAGGGGACGAGCACAATAAAATGCTCACCCGTATCTACGGTACGGCTTTTGCAAAGAAGGACGAAATGGAAGCGTATTTCACTATGCTCGAAGAAGCGAAAAAGCGCGACCATACGAAACTTGGGAAGGAATTGAAACTGTTTGCCATTATGAACGAAGGCAAAGGTTTGCCCTTCTTCCTGCCCAACGGTATGATTTTGAAAAATACGCTGATCGATTACTGGCGCGAGATCCATACGCGCGAGGGGTACGTGGAAGTGCAAACTCCCATCATGCTCAACCGCACGCTGTGGGAAACGTCGGGACACTGGTTCCATTACCGTGACAACATGTACACGACCAAGGTGGACGAAGAAGATTTCGCAATCAAACCCATGAACTGTCCGGGCGGTATCCTCGTTTATAAAAACGAACCGCACAGCTATAAGGATCTTCCTATCCGTATGGGGGAACTGGGGCTTGTACACCGCCATGAAAAATCCGGTCAGTTGCACGGTTTGTTCCGCGTGCGTTGCTTTACGCAGGACGACGCGCACATCTTCATGACGCGCGACCAGATCAAGGACGAAATCAAAGGCGTAGTCCGTCTCATCAACGAAGTATACACTTTGTTTGGGTTTAAATATCACGTGGAACTCTCCACCCGTCCCGAAAACAGCATGGGCAGCGACGAGGATTGGGAAGTAGCAACCGAATCCCTGCGCAATGCGTTGGACGATTTGGGACTTACTTACGTTGTCAACGAAGGGGACGG
The DNA here is from genome assembly GCA_017468345.1 of Clostridia bacterium. Lineage (GTDB taxonomy): Bacteria > Bacillota > Clostridia > Christensenellales > Borkfalkiaceae > Scatosoma. Next base: position 19,121 of record JAFUIT010000065.1, on the reverse strand, counting down.
CGCGTTTTACGGTCCGAAGATCGACTTCCATTTGGAGGACTCGATCGGCAGAACGTGGCAGTGCGGTACGATCCAGCTCGACTTCCAGCTCCCTCAGCGTTTTGAAATGGAATACGTCGGGGAAGACGGCGCAAAACACCGTCCCATCATGGTACACCGCGTGGCATTCGGCTCGATCGAACGTTTCATCGGTATCCTTATCGAACATTTCGCAGGCAAATTCCCCGTATGGCTTTCGCCCATGCAGGTCAAAATTTTGCCCATCACGGACAGACAGCTTGATTATGCGAACGGCTTGTACGCGAAGATGAAGGCGGCGGGCATCCGCGTAACGGTAGACGACCGCAGTGAAAAGATCGGTTACAAGATCCGCGAAGCGCAAATGGAAAAAGTGCCTTATATGCTCGTTTTGGGCGACAAGGAAATGGAAGCGGGTCAAGTTGCGGTGCGCCGCCGCGACGGCGAACAGTCGGTGGTGTCCGCGGAGGAATTTATCGCGACCGTGCTTTCGGATATCACAGATAAAACCGTTTTCTAAAAAACTTTAAAAAAATTAAAAATGCCGTCAAAATTTGCTTGACAGAAGGTATGGCTTTGTGTTACTATATGAAAGCTAAGCAGAAGCAAACCTTCTCGCCGTGCAGTGTTGATTGGTACGGCTCAATAATGTTTCACCGTGGAAAAACGGGGATTATTATGCAGAAAAAGGGTTGCCCATGCGAGGCGACCCTTTAATTTTGACGTGAGGTATACGACCATTAAAGAACAGCATCAAATCAACGAAGAAATTCGCGATAGAGAAGTCAGAGTTATTTCCGCAGAAGGCGAACAGCTCGGTATCATGAGCGCGTCGGCGGCTTTGCAACTTGCAGAAGAAGCAGATTTGGACTTGGTGAAAATTTCCCCCAACGCCGTGCCTCCCGTATGCAAGATCATGAACTATGGCAAGTTCAAGTTCGAACAGGCAAAGCGTGAAAAGGAAAACCGTAAAAACCAAAAGGTGATTGAATTGAAAGAAATTTACCTTTCGATGACGATCGACATCGGCGATCTTAACGTCAAGGCGAAAAAGACGATCGAGATGTTGGGCGACGGCAATAAAGTAAAGGTGTCCATTCGTATGCGCGGACGTCAGCAAGCGCACGCGGCGATGGGCGTTGACGTAATGCGCCGTTTCTTCGATATGCTCGGCGGCAAAGCGGTCATGGATAAAGAACCCAAGACGGAAGGCAGAAACATTTTGATGATCCTTTCGCCTGCAAAATAAGGGGATAAATACGGACAAGCCCTGCCTTGGCAGGTTGTTACAATAAAGAAAGAAAAAAAATTCGGAGGATAAACATATGCCTAAACAGAAAACACATAACAGTACCAAAAAACGTTTCTGGCTTACGGGTTCGGGTAAAGTAAACCGTTCGCACAGCGGTAAGAACCACAAAGCAGAAACCAAGAACAGAAAGAGAAAGAGACGTTTGCGTCAGGGCGCGCTCGTTGCTTCCACGCAGGAAAGCACGGTTAAGAGCATGATGCCTTACAAGAAATAAGAGAAAGGAGAGAGATAGATTATGCGTATTAAGAGAGCAGTGAACGCGGTTAAAAAGCGTAGAAAGATTTTTAAACTTTCCAAAGGTTACTACGGCAGCAAGAGCAGATCTTACAGAATCGCAAGAGAAGCCGTAATGAAGTCGTTGAACTATGCGTACATCGGCAGAAGATTGAGAAAGAGAGATTTCCGTCGTTTGTGGATTACGAGAATCAACGCAGCTGCAAGAATCAACGGTATTTCTTACAGCAAGCTTATGCACGGTTTGAACGTAGCAGGTATCAACCTGAACAGAAAGGTGCTTGCGGATTTGGCTATTTCCGATCCCGCGGCATTCACGCAGCTTGTTGAAAAAGCAAAAGCAGCGCTTTAATCAAAAAACGAAAAGCCTTTGAACAAAAGGCTTTTTTCGCTATTTTACCAAAATGATTTTAACCTCGAAAAACAATCCGCTGATCAAAGAAACGGCGGCGTTAAAGGATAAAAAAGCCCGTAAGGAGCAGGGAATGTTCCTTGTGGAAGGGCGCAAGATGGCGGCGGAGTGTCAAAACAGCGATTTTGAGATCGACCGCGTCTTTGTCGCGGAAAGCTATACGGGCGAAAATTCTTTCCCGCAGGAAAAAACCGTCCTTGTCTCGGACGACGTTTTCCGTTTCCTTTCAGACGAAAAAACGCCGCAGGGTATTCTTTGCCGCATCAAAATTCCCGTTAGGAAATTGAAGAAGCCGCAGGCGAAATGCCTGCTTTTGGACGGAGTTTCCGATCCCGGTAACGTAGGCACGATCATTCGGACGGCAAACGCGGCGGGCTATGCGGAAATTTATCTGACGGACGAATGTGCCGACCCGTATTCCCCCAAAAGCGTTCGCGCGAGCATGAGCGGCGTATTTTTCACTCGTATTTACCGTGGGCCGAGGGCGGAAATTTTATCCGTTTTGGCGGACACGCCGATCGTAGTGGCGGACATGGGCGGGGAAAACGTATTTTCCTTTGCGCCTCCAAAACGCTTTGCGTTGGCAATCGGCAACGAAGCGAACGGCATTTCGGACGCGGTAAAAAATGCGGCGGCGCATACGGTAAAAATCCCGATGCAAGCCACGCAGGAAAGTTTAAAAGCGGCAATTTCGGCGGGTATCATCATGTACGTCTTAAATAGGGACGAATTTAACGAATAATCAATAAGGAGCAGAACAATGTCAGGACATAGCAAATGGCATAACATACAGGCAAAAAAAGGCAAGGCTGACGCGGCGAAGGGTAGAATTTTCACCAAACTCGGCAGAGAAATCGCGGTAGCGGCAAAATCCAACCCCAACCCCGACACGAACAGTAAACTTGCGGATATCATTGCAAAGGCAAAAGCGGCGAATATGCCCAACGACAACATTCAACGCAGTATCAAAAAAGCGTCGGGTGAAATGAGCGGTGCGGATTATAAGGAATTGACGTACGAAGGCTACGGCGTAGCAGGTTCGGCGGTAATCATCGTTACTCTTACGGACAACATCAACCGTACGGCAGGCGACGTTCGCGCGATCCTCGGCAAACACGGCGGTCAGCTCGGTCAAAACGGTTGCGTATCCTACAACTTCGACAATAAGGGTTACATCGTAATCGAACGCACGGTGGAACTTGACGAAGATACGATGACGGAATACGCTTTGGAGGCAGGCGCGGACGACGTTTTGGTAAGCGACGACGTTTACGAAATTTTCACTACGCCCGAAACCTTCTCCGACGTTCGTAAATTCTTGGAAGAAAAGAACGCGGAATTGATGGCGGCTGCACCTAAGGGTAAGAGAAACGAGGAAGAAGAACCCAAGATCCGTTTCATTCAAGCGGAAGTTGCCATGATTCCTCAAAACAGAATTACGTTGCCCGAAGACAAGGTGGCTACGTTTGAAAAGATGATCGATGCGTTGGAAGAACACGACGACGTGCAAAACGTTTACCACAACGTAGAACTCCCCGACGACGAAGAATAAGCGCCGTATTTCGGCGTTGCGTTACGCGCATTTCCCTGGGCTTGGATGCGGGGGCGTCGTTTCGCGAGGAAATTTTCTTCAAACGCTTGACAAGGGCGTTTGGTTTGTGATACAATTACATTGTTAAAAAATCCCATTGAGGGAGTAGCAAGCATGCTTTGCGTGCGACAAGTCAACAACACTGACGAAAAAAAGTCTGGCTTGTCTTAAATTGCGAGACTCATTTGTATAAGGCATTTGCCGGACAAAGAGTTTTCTTTTTAGAGATTTTCGAGGTACGGCAAACGCCTACCTCGATTTTTTTGTCGAGGACAGGGATACATAATTTCACAGCAAAGAAATAAAATATATAAATATAGGAGAAAAAAGATGAAGCATTATTGCGAAGAACAAAATGCCGTCCTTCAAGCGTTGGACACTAACCGTGAAACGGGTCTTACCGCGTCCGAAGCGTCCACGCGCTTGGCTGAAAACGGCAGGAACAAGCTGGCTGCGGCGAAGAAAAAGTCGATCGTAAGACGCTTTTTGGAACAGCTTGCCGATCCCATGATTATTATTTTGATCGTGGCGGCGGTGATCAGCGGCGTTTTGGCGGTGGTAGAGGGCGAAGGCTTTGTAGACGTAGTCATCATCATGGCAGTCGTTATCATCAACGCGGTGCTGGGCGTATTCCAGGAAAGCAAAGCGGAAAAAGCGATCGAGGCGTTGCAGGAAATGTCAGCCGCTACGTCTAAGGTATTGCGAGACGGCAAAGTCATACATGTCCCCAGTGAAGAACTGGTTGTCGGCGACGTGATCCTTCTGGAAGCGGGCGACGCAGTACCTGCGGACGGCAGAATTTTGGAAAGCGCAAGCTTGAAGATCGAAGAAGCGGCTTTGACGGGTGAATCCTTGCCCGTTACGAAGATTGCGGAGGCGATCCAGCTTTCCGAAAACGCAAAAGACGTGCCTTTGGGCGACCGTAAAAACATGGTATACATGGGCGGTACGGTCGTATACGGTAGAGGTGTTGCGGTGGTTACCGCAACAGGTATGGATACCGAAATGGGTAAAATTGCAGGCGCTTTGGCGCAGGCGGAAGAAGGCAAGACGCCTTTGCAGTTAAAACTCGGTCAGCTGTCTAAAATTTTGACCTGGATCGTGCTTGGTATTTGTGGGCTTGTATTCGGCGTTCAGCTCATTCGCCATTCGGGCGATTTGAACTTCGAATTTGCGTTAAACTCGTTCATGGTAGCGGTGTCTTTGGCGGTTGCGGCAATTCCCGAAGGTCTTGCGGCGGTCGTTACGGTAGTGCTTTCCATCGGCGTTACCAATATGTCCAAGCGTAACGCGATCATTCGTAAGCTGACGGCGGTGGAAACGCTCGGTTGCGCGCAAATCATTTGCTCGGATAAGACGGGTACGCTGACCCAAAACAAGATGACGGTTGTCGACCATTTCGGTGAAGACGAAAACCGCATTGCCGTTGGTATGGCGCTTTGTTCGGACGCAGAATTGTTTGAAGACGGCTCATTGACGGGCGAACCGACGGAAACGGCGCTCGTTGCTTGGGCGGATAAACTTGGTCAAAAGAAATATTCGTTGAAAGTGGCGTTCCCTCGCGTGGGCGAAGCTCCTTTCGACTCCAACCGTAAGATGATGTCCACCGTACATGAAACGGAAAACGGTTTCGTTCAGTATACGAAAGGTGCGCCCGACGTAGTCATCGACAGATGCACCCATTACTTGGCAAACGGCGAAGTCGTACCCATGACGGCGGAATACAAGACAAGTATTCTTGCGGCAAACAAGGGCATGGCGGACCGCGCGTTGCGTGTGCTTGCTTGTGCGGAACGCCGTTATGACGCAAAACCGACTGATTTTGAAGCGGATAAGTTGGAAGAAGGTCTTTGCTTTACGGGGCTTTGCGGCATGATCGACCCCGTTCGTCCCGAAGTTAAGGACGCAATCGACCGTTGCTTGGAGGCAGGTATTCGTCCCATCATGATTACGGGCGACCATATCGACACGGCGATCGCGATCGCGAAGGAACTGGGTATTCTCAATGAAAACACCCGTGCGATTTCCGGCGCGCAACTCGATGAAATGGACGAAGAAACCTTCATGAACGAATTTCAGGGTATCGGCGTATATGCCCGCGTTCAGCCCGAACATAAGACGCGTATCGTCAACGCATGGAAAAGTATCGGCAAAGTCACCGCAATGACGGGCGACGGCGTAAACGACGCGCCTTCCATCAAGGCGGCGGACATCGGCGTCGGTATGGGTATCACGGGTACGGACGTAACGAAGAACGTTGCGGACATGGTACTCACGGACGACAACTTTGCGACCATCGTCGGCGCAGTGGAAGAAGGCAGAAGAATTTACGATAATATTCGTAAAGCGATCCAGTTCCTTTTGGCGTCGAATATGAGCGAAGTCATCGCGATTTTCACGGCAACCCTTCTTGGCTTTACCATTTTGAAACCGGTACACTTGTTGTGGATCAACCTCGTTACGGATACTTTCCCCGCGCTTGCGCTTGGTATGGAAAAGGCGGAGGACGACGTTATGAAACGCGAACCCCGATCGTCCAAGGCGGGCATATTTGCCGGCGGTATGGGTATCGACGTATTGTATCAGGGTATTTTGGTTGCGCTTTTGGTGCTGTTCTCTTACTTCGTAGGTCATTACATGGAAACGGGCAACTGGCACATTACGGACAGCGCGCACGGCATGACCATGGCATTCTTGACTATGTCGATGGCGGAAATTTTCCACAGCTTGAATATGCGCTCGCAAAGAGGTAGCTTATTCACGATGAAAAAGCAAAACGTAGTGCTTTGGCTTGCGGCGCTCGGCACGTTCGTTTTGACCACGCTCGTGTGTGAAGTACCTTTCCTTGCATCTGCGTTCGGATTTACGACGGTAGAACTTTCCGAATACGCAATCGCGATCGCGATCGGCGCTTGCATCATTCCCATCGTGGAAATCGTGAAACTTTTCCAGCGTATTTATGCTCGTAAAAAGTCCGCGAAATAAGCTTTTTCGGAAGGAAAGCGAAAACGCGCGCCGTATCGGTTGATAGGGGCTTTTTAGAAAAAAAGAGCCGAAAAAGGTAGACAGATACCATGGTCGCGTTGAAAAATTGAAAATTTATCCGAGAAAATACGATTTTTGCAAAAAAAATTCTATTTTTTCGGATATTTTTTTAGTCAAACCCTTGACCGATTGATTTAGATATGTTATAATAGTACTTGATAAAAGTAGGATTTTATTATTTTGCGGTTAAAATCCAAATCTAAGTCGTTCGCATCAAAATCGATCGATGCGGAAAAATAAAACAATTAAGGAAATCAATTTCGCAAGGAAGGCGAATAAAAAACGAGGTGTAAAATGGCGAAAACGGTAAAAAACAATCAAGTTGACCTTTTGGGCGTATACCAGTATCTTTCCCGTGAATTACAGCAGGCGAGAGATGCGTTGCTGACGGAAATGCGCATGGCATCCGCACAAATCAACAGCGTATACGGCGATTTGAAAGATTCTAACGGCGCGGTCTCGCAAGAGATTCGTTTTAGCTATAAGCAGAACCAGACGATCTACGACGGTCTTGCTTCCATGCTGACCAAGGAAGTCAGCGAAAGACTGAATTCGGTAGAGGAAATGCTTGCGGCTTTGGAAAAGCTTCAAATTCTCCTTGACGACCTCAACGAACTGAAATACGGTTACATGAACCTGCAAGCCGTATGCGATACGACGCAGGCAATCGTAGCAAACGAAGTAAATCCCAAGCTTGACTCCATCGGTTTGGTGATGGGCAACGAAATGAATCCCAAACTCGAAGCGATTCAATCGATGATTGCCGACGTCAACAACAAGCTTGTAAACGTTCCTACGGAAGATGATTTTGCACAGTTGGTTGAATCCGTTTCCGCAAAGACGGAAGAAACCGCAGCTACGCACAGCCGTCAGGTGGTAGACGCGATTGCGGCGTTGCCCACGGCAGAAAACGTAGATTACAGCCGTATCGTAGAAGAAGTAGGCGATAAGGTGCTTGAACTTCTTCATCAAATCAAGGGTGAAGAACCCGCGCCCGTCCTTCCTGTAGAAACGAAGATCGATTACGATAGAATTATCTGCGGCGCAGCTGAAAAGGTTATCGAATCCCTTCCCGCACCCGAAAAGGTTGACTACGAACGCCTTTCGGATATGGTTGCATCGAAGGTTAGCGCTCCCGCAGTGGACTACGAACTTCTTGCAAGCATGGTTGCTGAAAAGTTGGCAAACAGCACGGAAAAGACCTGTGAAGTTATGCTCGACGAAACCGGCATCGATGAAATTGCGGCAAAGGTATCCGACAAGATCGTTCCCGCTGAATCCATCGATTACGACCGCATCGCAGGCATCGTAGAAGAAAAGCTCAGCGCTGAAGAACCTACATACGACCTCGTTATCGACGAAGACGGTATCGCGGCTTTGGCAAAAGGCGTTTCGGAAGAAATTTGCCAAATGTGCGCTACTTGCGAACTTCCCGTAGAAGAAGTTGCGGTAGAAGAAGTCGTTGAAGAAGCTCCTGTTGAAGAAGCGGTTGTAGAAGAAGTTGTTGAAGAAGCTCCCGTTGAAGAAGCGGTTGTGGAAGAAGTTCGTCCTTCGGCTGAAGAAGAACTTGCAGCAACCCAGGCGATTTACGAAGAAGTTGGCAACGATTTGATCGACGCTGAAACCGGTTTGGTTATTCGCTTGAAAAGAAGTTTCACCGCGAAGATGAAACAGAGCGAAGAAAAGGTTAAAGAATATTACAGCGACATCAAAAACGAATTGACCTCTTATAAGAGAGTAAACTCGAACGTAAGCTGGCACGGCGATAGATTTAACTTTGGCCGTGACACCGTTGCGAAGATCAACATTTGCGGTAAGACCTTGTGCTTCTACCTTGCGCTTGATCCCAACGATCCCGAATATAAGACGACCGTATATCATCAGAAAGACGTAGGCGGGCAGAAAGCTTATGAAAACACGCCGTTTATGGTAAAGGTTAAGAGCGACGCTGCTGCAAAGAAAGCGCTTCGTTTGGTTGGGTACTTGGCTGAAAAGCTCGGTACGGAAAAGGAAGAAAACTTCGAAGCTGTTGATTACGCAGGCGAATTTGCTTATGCTTCCACCAAGCAGCTCTTTGATGAAGGCTTTATCAAAGCAACGAAAGAAAAGAAGGTTGAATTGAACTTCTAATCGAAATCTAAACAAAAGAAATATTTGAATAACAAAGAGAGCTGATAATTCCTATAATTTTCGGCTCTCTATTTTATAGGCAAAGATTTTGCCGAGGAGAAAAAAAGAGGCAGTGAAAGAAAAAAAGCAAGACAAATCGATCCAAACGGAAGATAAATCCGTTGCGGGAAAGAAGCGTTTTACAAAAGGAAAAAGCAATCCGATGGGTACGGCGTTTGATCTTTCGGAAGGGGTAAAAACGGCGTCTGCAAAGCCGATGAAAACCTCTAAAGGAAAAACTCAGGAGCGCAAGCAAACGTCTCAAAAGCCCCAAAACAGCCCGAAAAATCCCGTAAAATCGGAGAGAAGGGGAAAATCGGCGGCTGAAACAAAGGGAGAAAAGGTTGTAAAGACCGTTAAAAATCACACCAAAAAGCAAAAGCCGGTCAAGGTATTATTCCTCGGCGGCGTCGGTGAAATCGGCAAAAATATGACGGCGTTCGAATATGGCAACGACATCATCATTTTGGACGCAGGGCTGACTTTTCCGAACAGTGAGGACATGCCCGGCGTCGATTCGGTTGTCCCCGATATCACCTATTTGGCGCAAAACAAAGATAAAGTGCGCGCGGTTTTATTAACGCACGGCCACGAAGATCATATCGGTGGTGTGCCGTACTTGATGAAAGAACTCAACCCTGATACCCCCATTTACGGTACAAAGCTGACTTTGATGCTAACGGACAATAAGTTGCAGGAACACCGTATTTCCAATACGGTTCAACGTGTTGTGCAATCGGGGGATCGTATCAAGCTTGGTTCGTTTGAAGTGGAATTTATCAACGTAAATCATTCAATTTCAGGTGCTTGCGCTTTGGCAATTCGCACCCCGAACGGCTTGATTTATCATAGCGGCGACTTTAAAATTGACCTGACCCCCGTTGCGGGCGAGCCGATCGATTTTAAGCGAATTGCGGAGCTGGGCAAGGAAGGCGTTTTGCTGTATATGAGCGAATCGACGAATATCGAGCGCCCGGGCTATACGATGAGTGAAACGGTGGTTGGCACGACGCTGGACCATTTGTTTTCGGAGAATATGACCCGCAGGCTGATCATTGCGACGTTTGCGTCCAACGTACACCGCCTGCAACAAATCATCGATCTTGCGGTAAAGTATCGCCGTAAAGTAGCGTTGTCGGGCAGAAGTATGTTCAAGGTCGTCGACGCGGCGGTGAAAATCGGAGAATTGAAGATTCCCGAAGGCGTTTTAATCGATATCGAAAAATGTAAAAACCTTTTCGACGGAGAACTGTTGATTGTATCCACAGGCTCGCAAGGGGAACCCATGTCCGCGTTGACGCGTATGGCGATGGGAGAATTTAACAAAGTAACGATCGGTGAAAACGACACGATCATTATTTCCGCCAACCCCATTCCCGGGAACGAAAAGATGATCTATCGCGTCATCAACAACCTTTATAAAAAAGGCGCGCACGTTGTGTATGAAAGTTTGGAAAAAATCCATGTTTCGGGACACGCTTGTCAGGAAGAACACAAGATATTGCATTCCTTATTGAAACCAAAGTTTTTCATTCCCGTACATGGAGAATACCGACACTTAAAACGCCATGCACAGCTTGCTCAATCGCTTGGTATGTTGGAGCAAAATATTTTGATTACCGACATCGGAAACTGTGTTGAATTGACGGAGAATTCGATAAAATTCGGTGAAAACATACAGGCAGGTACGCGTTTAATCGATGGCGCAGGGGTAGAGGACTACGGCACGAGCGAAGTGATGAAAGACCGCTTGAAGATGTCGGCGGACGGCGTTTATACGGTGGCTTTGGCGGTGTCGGGCAACTATGTTGTCAGCGAGCCGATCGTCGAGGCGCACGGTTGTGTGTTTACAGGCGAGGATATGGAAAAGGAACTTCGCACGGTCGTACAGCGCGCGATCGAAGGCTATGACTACGAGAAGGGCAATAAGGCAGAAATACAGCTCGTCATTAGAAAATCGCTGAAAAACTATTTTTACAAAAAGACAAAACAAGCACCGCTGATTGTGGTGTCCGTGGTGGAAGTATAAGATGAAATTTACGGCGTCGCTGGTAAAACTGAATATTGACGAACGGATATCGGCGCGTCGCGCGGATGCATTAAGCCGCGGAATACCGGTTGCGGACGACGAAACGTTAAACTTTTTACTGTTGATGTTACAAGCAACGCAACCGACGCGGATTTTGGAAATCGGTACGGCGGTGGGCTTATCCTCCGTGGCGATGTTGTTACAATGCCCTTCCGCACGCTTGACCACGATTGAGCTGGAGGAAGAACGTTACTTGGAGGCAAAACAAAACTTTGCCGATTTCAAAGTGGAAAACCGCGTTACCGCCCATTTGGGCGATGCAGGGGAAATTCTTGCGATGATGGACGGGCAGTTCGATTTCGTCTTTTTAGACGGGCCTAAGGCGCAGTATGAAAAGTATTTGTTTGATTTAAAGCGAATGATGAAAAAAGGCGCGGTTTTGTTTGCGGACGACGTCCTGTTATACGGTTGGGTAAGCGGTGAAGAACCCACGCCGCAAAAGCGACATTCTATCGTGGATAAGATACGTTCGTTCTTAGACGTAGTGACGGTGGATCAGGATTTTATCACGTCGGTATTAAACGTCGGGGACGGCGTCGCCTTGTCGGTATATCAAGCGAAAAAAGATAAATAAACCGTTCAACTCGACCATGGGTGGTGCATTTTGAAAAATACGAGAGAAAAAAACACAATCAATGCAGAATTATTAGCGCCCGCAGGGAGCTATCAAAAGCTTTTGACCGCGCTCCATTTCGGTGCAGACGCGGTGTACGTTGGTGGGAAACAATTTTCCCTGCGTACCTTTGCGGATAATTTTACGGCGGAGGAATTATCGTCCGCCGTTTCGCTTGCGCATTCGCTTGGGAAAAAGATATACGTAACGGCAAACGTATTTGCCCGTAACGCCGATTTTGCTATGATGGAGGACTATTTCAAAACCTTGGAAAGTATCGGCGCGGACGCGGCGATTATCAGCGATCCCGGCGTAGTATATTTAGCGAAAAAGGTTGCGCCTAATTTGCCCATTCATCTTTCGACGCAAGCGAACACGACCAACAAATACGCGGTGAAATTTTGGCAGGAGCAAGGCGTGTCGCGCGTCATTCTCGCGCGTGAGCTTTCTTTAAAAGAAATTTCGGAAATTCACAACTTTACCCCCGAAACCGAGTTGGAGGCGTTTGTGCACGGCGCGATGTGTATTTCTTACAGCGGCAGATGCTTGTTGTCCGATTATTTGGACGGGCGTTCGTCTAACCGCGGTGCTTGCGTGCAATCTTGCAGATGGCGTTACGAGGTGCGCGCATTAAACGCGACCAACGGAAAGGCGGAATGGCTCCCCATTGAAGAAGATGCGAAAGGAACGTATATTTTAAACAGTAAAGACCTCAATATGCTTGCGTATTTACGTGAAATGGAGGGGGCAGGTGTGCGTTCATTTAAAATTGAAGGACGAATGAAAAGCGGGTATTACCTCGCTACGGTCATCAATGCGTACCGTCGCTTGATGAACGGGGGCGCGCTCGCGCTGTCGGAAACGGAACTTTCCAACGTTGCGCATAGAGAATACACGACGGCATATACGCTGGGAGATAATTCGCAGACGGTAAATTATACGGACAGTCAGTCGAAAGGGGATTCTATTTATATCGCGGACGTAGTGGGTTATGAAAACGGCTACGTCTTGGCGGAAATGCGAAACCGATTTAAAAAAGGCGACGTATTGGAAGTGCTTTCTCCCGAGGATACCTTTGGGAAAAACTTTATTGCGGAGGAAATCTTCGACAGCAAAGGGGAAGAAACGGACGATGCAAAACTGGTGCAGGAAATTTACAAGATCAAATGTCCGTTTGCTTTGAAGAAAGGCGATTATCTGCGTAGAAAAAAGGCAGAATGAGGAAGAATGATATGAAGAAAATACTGTTGATCGCAACGGGCGGCACGATTGCCTCGCATTCGGGCGCAAAAGGTTTAATTCCCGAAATCGCGGCGAATAATTTACTGAAATGCGTCCCTGAAGTCTTTGATTTTTGTCAGGCGGACGCCATTCAAATTTACAACATTGACAGCACCAACGTGACTCCCGATCATTGGGTACGTTTGGCGACGGCAATTCGTGATCATTATGACGATTACGACGGCTTTGTCGTTTGCCATGGGACGGATACAATGTCGTATACGGCGGCAATGATCTCGTACATGGTACAGCATTCGCCCAAACCTATCGTGTTTACGGGCTCGCAAAAGCCCATCGATAAGGAGGATACGGACGGGAGAATTAACCTCCGCGACAGCTTTTTGTATGCGGCGTCGAATGACGCGTCCGACGTTGTCATCGTATTCCAGGGCAAAGTCATCGCGGGAACGCGCGCAAAGAAAATCCGTACGAAAAGTTTTAACGCCTTTACCAGCGTGGACTTTCCCAACCTTGCGGCGATCCGCGACGGGCGAATCATTCAATATATCAAAACGCCCAAGCAGGACAAGCCCGAATTTTTCCTGCAACTCAACGATAGAGTAGGGCTTTTGACGTTGACTCCCGGTATGAAAGGGGAGATACTGGACACTTATTTCCGCTATAACGACGCGGTTGTTTTGGCAGGCTACGGTACGGGCGGTATCCCCGAAGGGGACTATTACGGCTTTTACGAGCTGATCGAAAGCTGGGAGCGCAAAGGGAAAACTTTGGTCGTAACCACGCAGGTACAGCAGGAAGGCAGCGATATGGACGTGTATCAAGTGGGGAGAGGCTGGAAAAACCGTTTCGACCTTTTGGAAAGTTATTCGATGACCTATGAAAGTATTATCGCAAAGCTGATGTGGATTTTGGCGATCACGAAAGAGGACGACGAAATCAAAAAGCTATTTTACAAAAATATCAATTACGACCTGATCGGGTAAAAGTGAAAACGACAGGGGCAGGTACGAGATGAACGAATTAAAGACCTTTAACGATTTACAATATACGCGGCCTGATTTCGAGGAGATGAAAGCCTTTTACCTCGACGTCAACGAGCGTGTAAAAGCGGCGAAAACGTATGACGAAGTGAAAGCGTGTATTGAGGAGGAAGAAACCTTTTCCTCGCGCTTTAATACCATGGCGGTTATCGTGCAGATCCGTCATACCGTAGATACTTCGGACGAGTTTTATGAAAAAGAGGACGAATATATCAATCAAAATTATCCCGAATTGATGCCGCACGTGCAGGCGTTTAATTTGGCGCTTTTGGCGTCGCCTTTCAAGGCGGAAATCGACAAGGAGTACGGCGAACAGTTTTTAAAGGCGGTCAAGCTCGGCGCGGATAGTTTTTCTGAAAAGAATATCGCGCTGTTGCAGGAAGAAAACGAACTGACGAACCGTTACCAACGTTTGACGGCAGCTTGTAAAATTCCCTTTGCGGGCGAGGAGCACAACTTATACGGGATATTAAAATTTTTCTCCGATCCCGACCGCGAGGTAAGAAAAGAGGCGGCAAAGCGCTATGCGGAATTTTTTGAGCAGAACGACGCGGAGCTTGGTGAAATTTTCGATCGTTTGGTGAAGATCCGTCATCAAATGGGCGTCAATATGGGCTTTAAAAACTTCATTCCTTTGGGCTATATGCAACAAGGGCGTATGGACTACGACGAAAAGGACGTTGCATCGTTTAGGCAGCAGGTTTTGGAGGAAATCGTTCCGTTCTGTCAGGAATTGTACAAGGCGCAGGCAAGGCGTATCGGAGTGGATAAAATCCGTTTTTACGACGAGCAGTTGATTTTCTCGGACGGGAACGCCGTCCCCATCGGCGACAGCGCGTATCTTGTGGAACAAGCGAGAAAAATGTACCGCGATATGAGCGAGGAAACGGGCGAATTTATCGATTTTATGATCGAACATCAGCTGATGGACCTCGACAATAAACCCAACAAAGCGGCGACGGGGTATATGACCGCGCTCAACGATTATAAAGCGCCGTTCGTGTATTCTTGTTTCAACGGCACGACGGGAGACGTGGACGTTTTGACCCATGAAATGGGTCACGCGTTTGCCGGATATATGGCGATGCGTCACCAGCCCTTGCAAGCGCTTTGGAGCGAGCCGACGGATATTGCGGAAATCCATTCGATGTCGATGGAACAATTTGCCTATCCGTATGCGGAACTGTTTTTCGGCGACAAAGCGGACAAGTACCGTTTTCAGCACTTGCAGGAGGCGATCACGTTCGTACCGTTCGGGGTTGCCGTGGACGAGTTCCAGCATATCGTGTATGAAAACCCTGATATGACGCCCGAGGAAAGGACGGCGGCTTGGCATGATTTGGAGAAAAAATATATGCCGTGGCGGGATTACGGCGAGGAAAACGACTTTTTCAACCGCGGCGGTTGGTGGTATCATAAATTGCATATTTTCCACTATCCGTTCTATTATATCAACTATACGTTGACGACGATGGGCGCGTTGGAATTTAAGAAGAAATACGCGACGGACAAAGGGGCTTGCTGGGAAGATTATATGACCCTTTGTAAGCTTGGCGGCTCGCTTGGGTATTTGGATACGCTGAAAGCGGCAAATTTGGCAAACCCGTTTGTAGAGGGCGGGGTAAAACGCGCGGTGGAATATGCCATCAAAATTTTGAAGGATAAAATCGAGGATTAAAATATGGAAAAAGCAAAATTACAAAAATATGCCGAACTGCTTGTAAAGGTGGGCTTAAACGTTCAAAAGGGGCAGTCGGTTTTTATCGAGGCGGCGCTTGATCAGCCCGATTTCGTCACGATGGCGGTGGAAGAATGCTACAAAGCAGGCGCGTCGGAGGTGTACGTCGATTGGAGTCACCAAGCCGTAGCCAAACTTTCCTCTCAATATCAGTCGCTTGAAACGCTGTCCAAGTTAAAGCCTTGGGCAAAGGCAAAGTGGCAGTTTAAAGCGGAAAACTATTCCTGCCGACTTTGGATCGAATCGGAAGATCCCGACGGTATGAAGGGGGCGGATCAGGAAAAATTGAGCAAGGCAAGGCAGGCGCTTTACCCGGAAATCAAACCTTTCAGAACAGCGCTTGAAAACAAACATCAATGGTGTATTGCGGCTGTGCCCGGTAAGGCATGGGCGAAAAAAGTATTCCCGCACCTTTCCGAAACGGATGCGGAAGAAGAAATGTGGAAGGTGATTTTGCACACTTCTCGGGCGGACGGCGACGACCCGATTGGGGCGTGGAAGGCGCATAACGATGATTTGGACGCACGCTGTGCATACCTCAACGGCTTGGGCTTAAAGTACCTCGAATACAAGAGCGCGAACGGCACTGATTTGACCGTGGAATTGCTTGAGGACGGCATTTTTGCAGGCGGCAACGAAAAGACTTTGCAGGGTAGAGTTTTCAACCCCAACATTCCAACCGAAGAAGTGTTCACTTCCCCCAAGGCAGGGGCGGCGGAGGGGATCGTGTATTCGACGAAACCTCTCTCGTATATGGGTGAACTGATCGAAAACTTTTCCATGCGTTTTGAGGGCGGCAGAGTGGTCGAAGTCAAAGCGGAAAAGGGAGAAGAACTGTTAAAGAAGATGATATCGATGGACGAAGGGGCGGCGCGCCTTGGCGAATGCGCTTTGATTCCTTATGATTCTCCCATCAACGAATCGGGCGTTTTGTTCTACAATACGTTGTTCGATGAAAACGCAAGTTGTCACTTTGCAGTGGGGCATGGCTTTAACGAATGCTTAAAAGGCTTTGAAAATTTGACCGACGAACAGTGCAAAGAAAGAGGCATTAACGACAGTATGATCCACGTCGATTTCATGATCGGCTCGCGTGATATGTCTATTGTCGGCATTACGAAAGACGGAAAAAGAGTTCAAATTTTTAAAGACGGTACTTGGGCTTTTTAAGCAAACGCGTATATACGGCGCATTTCTTCGTCGCCACTCTGTGTGCCTCGGTTACGTACGTTTATGTACGCTCCCATCGGCATACTCGCGGCTTCTTGAACTGCTTGTATCTACACGTTTGCGACGGGGCGCATTCCTTCGTTAATATACACACAAATATAGAGGTAAAAACTTATGACAAAAATCGATATTTTTTCGGGATTTCTCGGTGCGGGAAAAACCACGCTTATCAAAAAATTGATCAAAGAGGCTTATGCAGGTGAGAAGGTCGTTTTAATTGAAAACGAATTTGGCGAAATCGGCATCGACGGCGGATTTTTACAGGACGCGGGGATCAACGTGACGGAGATGAACTCGGGGTGTATTTGCTGTTCCCTCGTCGGGGATTTTTCCAAAGCGTTACAAAAGGTCGTGGCGGAATATTCCCCCGAGCGTATCCTCATCGAGCCGTCGGGCGTTGGGAAACTCAGCGACGTTATTAAAGCGGTGGCAAACGCGCAGATCGAAGGCGGAGTACTGAATGCGTTTTGCACGGTGGTGGACGCCGCAAAATGCAAAATGTACATGAAAAACTTTGGCGAATTTTTCAACGATCAAGTGGAAAATGCAGGTTGCATCCTTCTTTCCCATACGGACAACGTTTCCGCGGAAAAGTTGGCGACGGCAGTCGAACTGCTCCGCGCGAAAAACGGAACGGCAACGCTTGTGACCGCTTCTTGGGATAGCTTGGACGGCAAAACCATCTTGGCGGCGATGGAACAGAAGGATTGTTTGCAAGCGGAATTAGACCGTTTGGCGGCGGAGTTGGAACATCATCACGACCATCATCACCATCATCATGAACATGAATGCGACGACCCCGACTGTTGCTGTCACCATCATGAACCTCACCACGAACACCATCATGAACACGGACATGGGTGCCACGAACACCATCACGAGTATCACCATGAGCATTACCATGAACATCATCATGAGTACGAATGCGACGACCCCGATTGTTGTTGTCACCATGATCATCATGACCACGGGCACCATCACGCCGACGACGTGTTTACCAGTTGGGGAGCGGAAACGACGCGTAAGTTCACGAAAGAAGAACTTGTCCGCGCGTTGGAGGAAATTCAGCACGAACACGAATACGGCACCGTACTCCGCGCGAAAGGTATTGTGGCGGGCGAGGGTAAATGGTTGCATTTCGACTACGTGCCGAGCGAGCCTGACGTGCGCGAAGGCAGTGCAGGCGTCACGGGCAGACTTTGCGTGATCGGCTGTAATTTGAACGAAGACGCTTTGAAAGCGTTGTTTAACGTATAAAGAGGATAAAATTATGAAACAAAAACTTCCGGTAGAAACCCCCGTATATATGTTTTTGGGCTTTTTAGAATCGGGTAAAACGAAATTTATTCAGGAAACTTTGGAAGATCCCCGTTTCTCGGCAGGAGAAAAGACGCTTTTGCTCGTTTGCGAGGAGGGTGAGGAGGAATACGAAACCATCAAATTTTCCAACGCGGAAAGCGTGGATATCGCCTTTATCGAGGATAAGGCGGATTTGACGGAAGAAAATCTTTCCGCGTTGCAGTTGAAATACGGCGCGGAACGGATTGTTGTCGAATACAACGGTATGTGGGAGTTGGGCGAATTTTTCAATGCGATGCCCGAAGGTTGGATGATCAATCAGCTGATGACCTTCTTCGACGCGCGTTCGTTCGTCAATTACAACGCGAATATGCGTCAGCTGGTATTTGATAAAATTCAAAACACACAACTGGTCGTATTTAACCGATTTGACGATACCATGGACAAGATGAACTTGCATAAAATCGTGCGCGGGATCAGCCGTAGATGCGATATCGTATACGAACGCGTGGACGGAAAAGCGGACTTTGACGACATAGAAGACCCGTTGCCTTTCGACGTCAATGCGCCCGTCATTGAAATCGAGGACAAGGATTATGCCTTTTTCTACCGCGATCTGACGGAAAATTTAGAGGCGTATATCGGCAAGACGGTCAAATTCCGCGGTTTGGTCGCAACCGATAAAAGGTTAGACCCGCAGGATATCGTGATCGGCAGACACGTAATGACCTGTTGTGAGGACGATATTCAATATTGCGGCGTGGCTTGCGTACTGCCTGCCGTGATGGATTTGAAAACGCGTGACTGGGTGTGTATTACGGCGAAAGTTGCCTTCCAAAAACACCGCATATATAAGGGCAAAGGTCCCGTGTTCGTTGCGGAAAAAGTGGTCGTTTGCGAACCGCCCGAACAGGCGCTTGCCGTATTTTATTGATAACAAGATAGAGAAAAAAAGAGAAGGTTACCTTCTCTTTTTTCATTTTATGAAAAATTGTCAAATATGCTTGAAAACGAGTCCTTTTTGTGTTATAATACAATAGAATGTGGCAAATCGACCAAAAGGAGATTTCAAAAGATGAAAAAAGCGGT
>JAFUIT010000064.1 GCA_017468345.1 Clostridia bacterium | reverse complement strand
TGTTTATTGTCGGCGGTATTTTGGTGATAGTGGAAGGCGCTTTGCTTTTGGTGGACGCATTTGTCGGTGATTAAATAAGTATGTTAAATCTTGCTCTGCTTACGGCAGAGCTTTTTTTATGTAAAAAAGATAAAAATTTATCGATTTAGCGATTAAAAAAAGCAAAAAAAGCATTTAATTATTTGTCCTTTAAGAAAAAATATTAAAATACGGAGATAAAAACATGAACAACAAAGTTACTATCATCGGTGCAGGTTCGGTAGGCGCTACGGTTGCCTACACACTCGTTGCTACGGGTTCGGTTGCGGAAATCGTATTGATCGACGTAAACGAAGAAAAGGCAAAAGGGGAGGCGCTTGACATTCTGCAAGCAACGCCGTACCTTTCTCCTGCTAAAATTTACTTTGGCACGTACGAAGACGCAGTCGGTTCGGATATCGTAATCGTAACCTCCGGCGTGGGCAGAAAGCCCGGTCAATCGCGTATTGACTTGACGCAGACCAACGTAAACATTTTGAAAAGCATCGCGCCTCAAATCGTGAAATATGCACCCGATGCGTTGTACGTGTTCGTAGCAAATCCCGTAGACGTACTCACCTACGTATTCTGCAAGATTACGGGCGTTCCCAAAAACCGCGTCATCGGTACGGGTACGACGTTGGATAGCATTCGTTTGAGAACTCGCCTTTCCGAATTGTATTCGGTCAACCAACAGCAAGTTCACGCATACGTTTTGGGCGAGCATGGCGATTCTTCTTTTGTCGCTTGGTCGACGGCGGATATTTCGGGTATTCCTTTGAAAGAATACGAAAACACGCTGACGGACAAAAACGTTGTAAAGGTGACCCCTTATACGCATGAAGAAGTGGAAGAATACGTGAAGAAATCGGGCGGTAAGATCATCGCAGGCAAAGGCGCGACTTTCTACGGTATTGCGGCTTGCGTAACGAAGATTGTCAACTGCATCTATTCCAGCGCATATTCCATTTTGCCCGTTTCGACGGTTTTGGAAGGGGAATACGGCATTTCCGACGTTGCGCTTTCCACCCTTTGCGCGATCAGCAACGAGGGCATCGTAACGACGTTGACGCCGAAACTGTCCGACGAGGAACTTGAAAAGATGAGACACAGCGCGGAAGTGTTGAAAGGCGTTATCGCGCAAATTGAAATTTAACAAACGGAGTGAAAGACATGGAATACCGTATTGAAAAAGATACAATGGGGGAAATGCAAGTCCCTGCGGACAGATACTGGGCGGCGCAAACGCAGAGAAGTTATCAAAATTTCCGCATCGGCGACGAAGTTATGCCCCGTGAAATTACGCACGCATTCGGCATTTTGAAAAAGGCGGCGGCGCTTGCAAACTGCAAGCTCGGCAAATTGCCCGAGGAAAAGAAAAATGCGATTTGCGCGGCTTGCGACGAAGTGATTTCCGGTTCGTTGAACGGACATTTCCCGCTTGTCGTATGGCAGACGGGCAGCGGCACGCAGTCGAACATGAACGCGAACGAAGTTATCGCAAACCGCGGCAACGAAATCGTGGGCAGTAAGCTGTTGCACCCCAACGACGATATCAACAAGAGCCAAAGCTCCAACGATACTTTCCCTACGGCGATGCACATCGCGGCGGTTATTGCGATCGAGGACAAGCTTTTCCCTGCTATGGACAAGTTGATCGCAACCCTCAAGCGCTTGGAAAAGGAAAACGAAGGGATTGTTAAAAGCGGCAGAACGCATTTGCAGGACGCAGTTCCCATCGCATTCTCGCAGGAGATCAGCGGTTGGACGAATATGGTCGAAAAGGCAAAGGCGCAGTTGACCCTTGCATTGCCCGGGCTGAAAGAACTCGCGCTCGGCGGCACGGCGGTCGGTACGGGCTTGAACGCGCCCAAAGGCTTTGCCGAAGAAGTGGCGGCGCAGGTATCCGCATTGACGGGGAAAGCGTTTGTTACGGCTGAAAATAAGTATCACGCATTGACGGCGAAAGACGAGCTTGTGTTCGCGCACGGCGCATTGAAAGCGCTTGCTTGCAATCTTATGAAGATCGCAAACGACGTACGTTGGCTTGCCAGCGGGCCTCGCGATGGGCTTGGTGAAATTTTCATTCCCGAAAACGAACCCGGTTCTTCGATTATGCCCGGTAAAGTCAACCCCACGCAGTGCGAATCGATGACGATGGTTGCCGTACAGGTTATGGCAAACGACGTAGCGGTAGGCGTAGGCGCGTCGCAGGGCAATTTCGAATTGAACGTATTTATGCCCGTGATCATCTACAACTTCTTGCAGTCGGTACGTTTGCTTGCTGACGGGATCACTTCCTTTGAAAACAACTGCGTAACGGGCATTAAGGCAAACAAGGAAAAGATGCATCACAACCTTTACAATTCTTTGATGTTGGTTACCGCGCTCAATCCTTATATCGGTTATGAAAACGCGGCGAAGACGGCAAAGAAAGCGTACAAGGAAAATATTTCCTTGAAAGAAGCTTGTGTAGAACTCGGCTTTTTGACGGCGGAAAAATTCGACGAAGTATTCCGTCCCGAAGAAATGGCATATCCGCAGAAATAACGGAATAAATTTACCAAAGGTGCTAAAAGTATGAAGATCAGTTATTATCCCGGTTGTACGCTGAGGACAAAGGCAAAGGATTTGGACGTTACCGCCCGTCTTTGCGCGAAGGTTTTAGGCGTAGAAATGGAGGAAATTGAAAATTGGCAATGCTGCGGCGCGGTATATCCGATGGGTACGGACGAAATAGCGACTAAGCTTTCGGCGGTACGCGCGCTCGATCATGCAAAGCATAACGGCGGAAAGCTTTTGACGCTTTGCTCGGCTTGTCATAACGTTATCAAACGTACGAACGAGGACATGAAAACAAATGAAGATATTTGTTTCCGTGCCAACAATTATTTAAAACTCGACGAACCGTATAAAGGGGAAACGGAAGTTATCCATTACCTCGAAATGCTGAAAAACGTCGTCGGGTTCGACAACATCAAAAAAGCGGTGGTAAATCCCATCAAGAGAAAAATCGGCGCATATTACGGTTGTTTGTTGCTCCGTCCCAGCGGCGTGATGGCATTTGACAATCCCGAAAACCCGACCATCATCGAGGATTTTATCCGCGCGATCGGCGGTACGCCCGTCGTATATCCTTTCCGTAACGAATGTTGCGGAGCGTACGTATCACTGAAGAACAGCGAGTTGCCTAAGAAAAAGAGCGAAAAGGTACTTGCCAGCGCGAAGGAAAAAGGTGCGGAAGAAGTGATCACGGCGTGTCCGCTTTGCTTGTACAATTTGCAGGCAAACGGCGGCGAT
Organism: Clostridia bacterium; assembly: GCA_017468345.1. Lineage (GTDB taxonomy): Bacteria > Bacillota > Clostridia > Christensenellales > Borkfalkiaceae > Scatosoma. The sequence continues at coordinate 1,767 of JAFUIT010000064.1, read as the reverse complement.
ATCTTGCCCGTTAAATATTTCACGGAATTACTTGCGGAAGCGTTGGGGGTACAGGCATGACGAAAGAAGAACGCATTGAAAATCTCAACCGTTTAAGCGGTACGGACGTGAAAAAATGTATGAAGTGCGGCAAATGTTCCGGCAGATGCCCCGCATTCAACGAAATGGATATCAAGCCCCATCAGTTTGTGTCCATGCTGTGCAGGGGGAAGATTGACGAATTGCTCGCTTGCGACGCAATTTGGAACTGTCTTTCCTGTATGGCTTGCGTAGAGCGTTGCCCTCGCGGCGTCGGGCCTGCGGCAGTCGTGGAAGCGGTACGCGATACGGTGGTGCGTATGCAAGGTGCAAACGGCATCAAAGCAGAGGATATTCCTCCCATCGTGGACGAATTGATCCCTCAACAGCTTTTGGTCAGCGCGTACAGAAAGTATAACAAGTAACTCCCCGAAGAAATTCGGTTATTAAGAAAAAAATTCTAAAGAAAGAGAGTGAACAAAATGCAAAGAATAGGTGTTTTTATTTGTTGGTGCGGCAGTAATATCGCGGCGACGGTAGACGTAGTGAAAGTAGCGGAAATCATGAAAAACGAGCCCGGCGTCGTTTATTCCGCGAACTATCAGTATATGTGCTCCGAAAACGGTCAACAGCTCATCAAGCAGGCAATCAAAGAACATAACCTTACGGGCGTTGTCATCGGTTCTTGCTCGCCCCGTATGCACGAAGCGACCTTCCGCAAAGCGGCGGAAGAAGCAGGGCTCAACCCTTATATGGTTGAAATTGCAAACATTCGCGAACATTGTTCGTGGATTCATAAAGATATGGACGAGGCAACCGAAAAGGCAGTGATCCTTGTCCGTACCGCAATCGCGAAGGTAAAATTGAACGCGCCTTTGACGGCAGGGGAAAGCCCCGTTGCAAAGCGTGCGCTCGTCATCGGCGGCGGTATTGCGGGTATTCAAGCGGCTTTGGATATCGCAGACGCAGGGTTTAAGGTGGATATCGTTGAAAAGAACGCAACGATCGGCGGTAGAATGGCACAGCTTGACAAAACCTTCCCCACGCTCGACTGCTCCGCTTGTATCTTGACCCCGAAAATGGTAGACTGCGCACAGCACGAAAATATCGATATCCTTTCCTATTCCGAAGTGGAAGACGTGAAAGGGTTTGTCGGTAACTTCAACGTAAAGATTCGCCGCAAGGCAAGATTTGTCGACGAAACGAAATGTACGGGCTGTAAGCTTTGTATGGAAAAATGTCCTTCCAAGAAAGGCTTGAACGAGTTTAACATGAACTTGAATACCCGTACGGCGATCCACATTCCGTTTGCACAGGCGATCCCCAACGTAGCGGTGATCGATTCGACGCAGTGTTTGAAATTCAAGACGGGCAAATGCGGTATTTGTCAGAAATTCTGCGAAGTAGGCGCAATCGATTTCGAACAAAAAGATACGTTTATCGAACGTCAGTACGGTGCAATCGTCGTAGCGACGGGCTTTAAACCGATCGCGCTTGAGAACTTTAACGAATACGGCTATGCGGACAATAAAGACGTGATCACTTCGCTCGAATTAGAGCGTTTGATGAACGCGGCAGGCCCTACGAACGGCGTCTTGCTTCGTCCTTCCGATAACGAACATCCGAAGGTTGTTACGTTCATTCAGTGCGTAGGCTCGCGTGATACCAGCGGTTGCGGTAAACCTTACTGCTCGAAGATCTGCTGTATGTACACGGCGAAACACGCGATGATGATCCGTGAAAAATATC
>JAFUIT010000005.1 GCA_017468345.1 Clostridia bacterium | reverse complement strand
GTAAAAGGCGTTTACTGGGATTCGCGTGCAGGCAAGAAGATTGCCGTACAAAAAGGTACGACCGCAGACCTCTTCCTCGGCGATGAATTGATCGATCACCCCAGCGAAGACCCCGAAGAAGCTTGGACGGGCGTTTTGTATGGCACAAACGCAAGCAAAGTTGATTTCGCTGCTTTGGCAACGGCTGTTGCTGACCTTGGTTTAAACTCTGACGTGCTGATCATCGACGAATTGCCCGCACAGCAGTTGATCAAAGGCAACGATAAGTTGGCTTGCGCGCCCCTTTATTACAAGGGTGATGAAGGCCAAGCGGACAGCGCGGCTGTAGACTCCTACGCGATCTGCGTAACGAAAGGTCAGGACGAATTGCTGAAAGCGATCAACGACGTCCTTGCAGAACTTGGCAAAGACGGCATTCAAGCACTTGTAAATAAGCACCTCGGTCTCTAATAAAATAACAACCTGTCGGAGGGAGGGACGTTCGTCTTTCCCTCTCCCTTGTTAAAAAGGATTACACATGTTTCAAGATATCATTAAAATTTTATCTAGCTCGGAAATGGTCAGCTATATTTTGGAAGGATTTCTTCATTCCATTCTCGTTACCATTTTCGCGGCTTTGCTGGGTTTATTTCTCGGCTTTGTCGTTGCGGTTGTCAAAATTGCACCAAATAATAACAAATGGATGAAAGTCCCTAAGATTGTTTGCGATTTTTACACCACGATTTTCCGCGGAACGCCCGTTGCACTGCAACTGTTCATCATGGTTTTCGCCGTATTTGCAATCCCTGGCTTTAAGCCGTACGCCGCCATCATTACGTTTGGTATCAATTCTGGCGCATACGTGTCGGAAAGCATCCGCGCGGGCATTATGTCCGTAGATCAGGGGCAAATGGAAGCAGGCCGAGCCATGGGGCTTACTTGGCTGCAAACCATGATTCGTATCATTCTTCCTCAAGCGATTAAAAATATCATCCCTGCAATCGGTAATGAAATGATCGCACTTTTAAAAGAAACGTCCATCATCGGTTGGGTTGGTTCAACGCCCGGCAGCCTTACCTTTGACCTCAATGCAGCCGCAAGCACCATTTACCGCACGATCCCCAACTACTTGGCGAGCGGTATCCTTGTCGGTTGCTGTTACCTGCTGGTTGTATACGCGATGGTATTTTTCATCAAATACATTGAAAAGAGGTTAAAGAGAAATGAGCGTTAACGAGATGCAAAATCCCCTTTTACAAGTAAAAAATTTACACAAATCGTTTGGAAAACTGGACGTATTGAAAGGGGTAAACAGCGACATTTATAAAGGCGACGTCGTTGCCGTTATCGGACCTTCCGGTTGCGGTAAATCCACCTTCTTGCGTTGTTTGAACTTCCTCGAAATGCCCTCCGCAGGCGAAATTCTTTTCAATGATCAGTTAATCTATAAAAACGAGCGCGTCTACCTTAAACGCCAAATGAAAGAATTGCTCGCGTTGAAAAAAGAGCAAAAATTCGACGAGGCGGCGCAGGCGCAATACAACGAGATCAACGAAAGATACACATCCCTTCGCAAGGACGAAAAAGCGTTGGAAAAAGAACTGCTGAAAGGCATTAACACCCACCGTCAAAAGATCGGTATGGTGTTCCAGCAATTCAACCTTTTCCCCCACTTAACCGTGTTGAAAAATATTACGCTCGCCCCCGTTAAATTGAAGAAAATGACGGAAGAACAGGCGAATGAAAAGGCGATGGAATTGTTGAAAAAGATCGGTTTGGAGGACAAGGCAAACGTTTATCCCGCCACTCTTTCGGGCGGTCAAAAACAGCGTATCGCCATCGTCCGCGCGCTTGCGATGGAACCCGAAGTCATGCTTTTCGACGAACCCACGTCCGCACTTGACCCCGAAATGGTCGGCGAAGTGTTGAAAGTTATGACCGAGCTTGCCAAAGAAGGCATGACCATGATCGTAGTCACGCACGAAATGGGCTTTGCAAAAGAGGTCGCCAACCGCGTTATCTTCATGAACGACGGCGTAATCAAGGAAGAAAATAACCCCAAGGATTTCTTTGCAAACCCGAAAGACGAACGGTTAAAGGACTTCTTGTCCAAGGTATTGTAAACAATGATTTTCAATTATCACACGCACACAAAGCGCTGTCATCACGCGTTGGGCGAAGACCGCGAATACGTGGAAAAAGCGATTGAGGGCGAATTGAAAGTACTCGGTATTTCCGACCATGCCCCCTACCTTTTCCCAAAAAGCGATTATTATTCCGCTTTTCGTATGTACACGGATGAATTGTTCGAATACGCCGACAGCGTGCGTTCCCTGCAAAAAGAATTTGCCAAAGACATTCGCATTTTGCTTGGTTTCGAGTTGGAGTATTATCCGAAATTCCACGCAGACGAAATGGCGTTTTTGAAACAGGTAAACCCCGATTACTGTATCATGGGTCAGCATTTCGGCGGGAACGAAATCGGCTCGCCTTATGCCCCTACCATCAAAAGCGAAGAAATGTTTTCGGCGTATATTTCCCAAATTCTCGAAGGTTTGAAAACGGGCGATTTTCTCTATCTTGCCCACCCCGACCTTGCCGGATATCATTATGCGGACGAAGTCGTCGAACGCGAATACCGCCGACTTTGCGAAGGTGCGAAAGCTTTGCATATTCCTTTGGAAATCAATCTTTTGGGCTTGCGCGGAAATCGGCACTATCCCGACCGCAAATTTTTCCAAATTGCCGCGGAAGTCGGCAACGAGATTATTCTCGGTGCGGACGCACACGAGCCAAAAGACGTTTGCGACGTCCTTTCGGAAAAGAAAGCTTTGCAAATGGTTAACGATTTGGGCTTGCATTTAATTGAAAAGCCGTTGATATAACTGTAAAAATTTAACCCCCGCTTGCAATCGCAAGCGGGGGTTCTACTATACAAAACAGAATTATTCCAACTCGAACGCGCCCGTATACAACTGATAATACGTGCCCTTTTGTTCAATGAGCTGATCGTGCGTACCGCGCTCGATAATTCGACCGTGATCCAGCACCATGATCGCGTCGGAGTTGCGTACCGTTGACAAGCGGTGCGCAATCACGAATACCGTTCTGCCGTGCATCAACTTATCCATACCATCCTGCACAAGCGCCTCCGTACGGGTATCGATGGACGAAGTCGCTTCGTCCAAGATCATAACGGGAGGGTCTGCAACCGCCGCGCGAGCGATGGACAAAAGCTGTCTTTGCCCTTGCGAAAGGTTTGCGCCGTTGTTTTTCAGCATAGTGTCGTATCCGTCGGGCAAACGGCAAATAAAGTCGTCCGCGTTGGCAAGTTTCGCCGCCGCGATACATTCTTCATCCGTCGCGTCCAAACGCCCGTAACGGATATTTTCCATGACCGTACCCGTAAACAGGTTGGTGTCCTGCAATACGATACCGAGCGAGCCGCGCAGATCGTCCTTTTTGATTTTATTGACGTTGATCCCATCGTAACGGATCTTCCCGTCCGCGATATCGTAAAAACGGTTGATGAGGTTGGTGATCGTGGTTTTTCCCGCGCCCGTCGCGCCGACAAAAGCGATTTTTTGCCCGGGTTTTGCATACAGCGAAACGTCCGTCAACACCTGCTTTTCGGGTACGTAGCCAAAATCTACCATATCCATGACGATATCCCCTTTCAATTCGGTATACGTCGTGGTGTCGTCCGCTTTATGGTAATGTTTCCACGCCCACAAGCCCGTTCTTTCTTCCGTTTCGATGAGGTTGCCGTTTTCGTCCTTTTTCGCATTGACAAGAGTTACGTATCCCTCGTCCGTTTCCGGCTGTTGATCCATGAGGTTAAATACACGGCTTGCGCCTGCAAGCCCCATGGCGATCATGGAAATTTGCTGGGACATTTGGTTGACCGTCATCGTGAAATTTCTCGACATACCGAGGAAGGCAACGATGACGCCGATCCCCAACGCTTTATCCCCGCCAAACAAAGTGGAAAAACCCAAGTTGGGTATATTGAGCGCAAACAGCGCGCCCCCTACGATCGACAAAAGCACGTAGGTCAAGTTACCGATATTACCCAAAATCGGGCCGAGAATATTACCGAAAATATGCGCCCGTTCGCTGTCTTTAAACAGTTTTTCGTTCAGCTTGTCAAAATCCTCTTTCGCCTTTTCTTCATGCGTGAATACTTTGACGACCTTTTGTCCCTTCATCATTTCTTCGACAAACCCTTCTTCTTCCGCCAGCGAAGTCTGTTGCGAAATCATATATTTCGCGCTGTTTCCGCCGATTTTCTTCACCATAAAGGTCATAAAGAAGGTGGAGATCAACACTACGAGCGAGAGCCAAAAACTGTACGTCAGCATCAATACGACCGACACGATCAAGGTCAGGGAGCTACTCAAAATCGTCGGCAAACTCTGTCCGATCAACTGACGGGTAGCGTCGGTATCGTTGGTGTAGGTACTCATGATCTCGCCGTGCGCGTGCGTGTCGAAATATTTAATCGGCAAATGTTGCATCTTTGCAAACATATCGGTACGCAAGCGATAAAGCATACCCTGCGTGACCGTTGCCATCAAACGCGTATACACGAACGATGCGATAATGACGATGCTGTACACCGATACCATCATGATGATCAGCCCCATCAGGCGGGCTTTCAGTTCCGAATGGAACCCTTCCGTCAAAGCCGGCGTAATGACGTTATCCACCAGCATTTGCATATAAACGGAGGACACCAAACTGCCCACCGAGTTCAAAACGATGGCGATCAGTACGATTATGAGTTGCCATTTATAATATTTGAATACCGTTTTTAAGAGTCTGCCCAGCGTACCCTTTTTAATCGCGCCCTTGGGTACGGGCATACCCCGCCCGCGCATAGGACCTTTGGGCATTACGGGTCTTCTTTCCGTTTTCATTTCCGCCATTATGCCTCACCTCCTTTTTGCGTTTCGGAGGATTTTCCCTTCGTTTGCGCGTCGTAAATTTCACGGTAAATATCACTGTTTTCCATCAGCTGACGGTGGTTGCCGCAAGCAACGATTTTACCGCCGTCCAAAATAAGGATCTTATCCGCATTTTCCACCGAAGATACCCGTTGCGCGATGATAATCTTCGTCGTATCGGGAATTTCTTCTGCGAACGCTCGTCTGATCAACGCGTCCGTCTTGGTATCCACTGCCGAGGTAGAGTCGTCCAAAATCAATACTTTGGGTTTGCGGAGCAAAGCGCGCGCGATACAAAGACGTTGTTTTTGACCGCCCGATACGTTCGTACCGCCCTGCTCGATATAGGTATCGTACCCGTCGGGGAAACTGCTGACAAATTCATCCGCCTGCGCCAACTTGCACACGCGCACGATATCTTCGTCCGTTGCGTTTTCGTCCCCCCAACGCAAATTTTCTTTGATCGTACCCGAAAACAGTACGTTCTTTTGCAAAACAATCGATACTTCTTTACGTAAAGTATCCAAATCGTAATCCTTTACGTTGATACCGCCGACGTATACGTTGCCTTCCGTCGCGTCGTATAAGCGGGGCAGCAACTGAATGAGGGTAGTCTTCGACGAACCCGTGCCGCCTAAAATTCCCACCGTTTCCCCTGATTTGATTTCAAGGTCGATATCCGCCAACGCATAATTGTGCGCCGACGACGAGTATTTGAAACTTACGTTTTCAAAACGGATCGATCCGTCTTTCACTTCGGTGATCCCGTTTTCGGGGCTGACGATGTCCGATTCCTCATTTAACACTTCCGCGATACGTCTTGCCGACTCCAACGACATGGACAGCATAACGAAAATCATCGAGAACATCATAAGACAGGACAGCATTTGAATACCGTAGGAAATGAGCGCCGACAATTCCCCTTTGCCAAACCCGTCGAACGCCGCCCAGTGCGTATGATCGATGATCGCGTACGCCGCAAACGCGGAAATCAAGATGGAGGCAAAGTTGATGAAAAAGGTCATCATCGGAGTATTGATCGCAAGAATTTTTTCCGCTTTGGTAAAGTCGTTGCGTACCTCCCCTGCCGCTTTTTCAAATTTTTCCTTTTCATATTCTTCACGGACAAACGATTTGACTACGCGGATACCGCCTACGTTTTCCTGTACGGAATTGTTCAGCGCGTCGTATTTTTTAAAGATACGGCGGAAGAAAGGCATTACGTAACGCATCACCAAGATGATGACAAGCCCAAGGAAGGGCACGACTGCAAGGAATATCCACGCCAGTCTTGGATTGATTGTAAAGCTCATGATGATCGCGAACAAGAACTGTAAAGGTACGCGGATCGCGATACGCAAACACATTTGATAGGATTGCTGTACGTTGGTGACGTCCGTCGTCAAACGGGTAACGAGCGACGAAGTGGAAAATTTATCCACGTTGGAAAAGGAAAATTTCTGCACGCGATAGAAAAGATCGTGGCGCAAATTGCTTGCAAAACCGCAGCTCGCCGTCGCGGCAAATTTCCCCGCCAGCCCGCCGCTGAGCATGGAAAGCATCGCAAGAATCAGCAAAATGCCGCCGTATTTCAAAATTTCCGTCATTGCCTCGCCCGCTTCGATCCCAGTCACGTCAATCGCGGCGATCATGCGCGCCATAAAAAAGGGTAATAAACACTCGCAAAAAGCCTCTAACGCCATGAAAATAGGCGTGATCAACGAGGGCTTTTTGTATTGCCGTACGCTTTTGATCAATGTTTTTATCATATTCATCGGGTGGTTCACCTCCCAAAACTTCTTTACCGTTTTAAAAAGACTATTACTATTATATTTTTAAAAAAATATAAAGTCAATCGTTTGACGAAAAAAAATCGCCCTTTCACGATATTTTCATTTTTATTTTTCTAAAATAAAAAATGCGAACGCCTCGCGTTCACATTTTTTCTTCACAGTGATTTTCTAAAAGCTCTACCATATTTTTTATAATTAAAAAATCTTTTTTCGACAAACCATGTATACGTTCTATTAAATCGTTGCAATCTTCATACGATATTTCCCCTTCCATAAGCGATTTAGGAGATATTTCCAAAACGTCGCAAATAAAAAAGTAATCTTTTACTTTAATCGGCGTGTGTCCTCTCTCAAAAAAGGACACCTGTTGTGCGCTCCCCCCCATTTTTCTCCCCATTTCACGCAGTGATATCCCTTTTTGTTTTCTTATTTTTCTTAACTTTTGTAAAAACTTTCCGTAGTCCATATACACTCCTTTTGGTATATTATACATTACCAACGGTAATATGTCAAGCATAATTATGCCCTATGGTAATAAAATAAGGGTAGGAGGTATGCGATGACTACGATAGAAGATATTAGAAACGCTTTAACGGAAGCATTAAAACAACATAATTTTACCCAAAGTGAATTGGCAAATAAAATCGGCGTAACGCAATCGATGATCTCGCATTATGCAAGCGGAAGAAAAATGCCCGCGCTCGATACCCTTTCACGGCTTTGCACTGTATTGGATTTAGACGCAAATGAAATACTTTGCGTAGAACGCCCGAAGCAATATTAAAAAATCTCCCGACGATCGGGAGATTTTTTATCTTTTCGAATATTTACAACCGCAAAAGTCCTGCCGATACAGCGAATACTCGTTAGACAGTTCAATCGATCTATGGTAGCCGCCTCTTTTCTTAAAATCGGTATAAAGGTAATTTACCTCGTACCTGCCCCCTACTTTTTCGCCGATTTCATTCAGCCATTCGGCATTTTTATAAGGGCTTAAGGTCAAAGTCGTCGCAAACCATGCGTATCCCTTTTCCCTTGCCGTTTGCGCCGTTTTTTCAAGGCGCAGTTCATAGCAAAGATAGCACCGTTTGCCCCGTTCGGGCTCCTGTTCCAGCCCTTTCGACATTCGAATGAACGCCTCCGCGTCATGATCGCAATCGAAGATATCCGCCCAACCCGTTTCTTTTATGAAACGGATTTGTTCCGCTTTGCGCTTTTCATATTCTTCCCGTTCGTCGATGTTGGGGTTGTAATACAGCACCGTCACGGAAAAATACTCCTTCAACCTTTCCAAACAAGCGGACGAACAGGGCGCGCAACAGCTGTGCAAAAGTAATTTCGTCCCCTTTTCGATCTTTTTTAATTGTTCCGTCATCAACAGTTCAAAATTCCGTTTCATAAAAACATTATATTCCTTTTTTCACCTTTTGTCAATCTAACTTGACAAGAACGCCGAAAACATATATAATAAATGCGTTATGAAATTATTGATCCCCGTAGCATCGGGTTTGGAACAGACAACAAAACGCCAGCTGTTGACGCTCGGCTATGACAAAGCGCCCGCAGACAACGGCAGACTGGAAGTCGAAGGCGATTGGCAGGATATCGCACGGCTGAACGTATTTTTACGCAGCAGCGAGAGAGTCCTCATCGTACTGGATAAATTCCGCGCCGTGACCTTTGACGAACTGTATGAAGGCGTTTACAATATCCCTTGGGAAAACTGGCTGACGGTCGATTCGAAAATCCTTATGGACGGCAAAAGCGTACAAAGTCAGCTTGCGGCGATCAAAGCGGCAGGCGGCGTTGCAAAAAAGGCGATCATTTCCCGCTTGGCGGATAAAATTCGCACAGGCAGGAAAACTTTTTCGGAATCGGGCGCACGCTCCGTCGTGGGCGTGTCCGTGTTTAAGGACGAAGTTACCGTTACGCTCGACACGTCGGGCGACGGCTTGCACAAGCGCGGTTACCGTTCGCTTGCATACAGCGCGCCGCTTAAAGAAACGCTGGCGGCAGGCTTGATCGACAGCACTTTCTACAACCCTGACCGCGATATTGAAAAGCCGTTTGCCGATCCTTTTTGCGGCAGCGGAACTTTACCCATCGAGGCGGCGATGAAAGCCTTGCATATCGCACCCGGGCTTTGTCGGGATTTCGATTTCACCAAATGGGCTTGCGCCCCGAAAGGCGTTTTGGAACGCGCGAAAGAGGAAGCCAAGGACGGCGAACGGAAAGACCTTTCCCCCGTCATCTTTGCAAGCGATATCAGCAAGGAAGGAATTTCCATCGCACAATACCACGCGAAACGCGCGGGCGTGGATAAATATATCCGTTTTTCCGTAGCGGACGCGCGGAAATTTACCAGCGAGAAAAAATACGGCATTCTCCTTTCCAACCCGCCTTACGGGGAACGGTTAAGCGAAGAAACCGAGGTGCGCGCCCTCATGCGGGATTTCGGCAAAGTTTTCCGCGCTTTGCCCGACTGGAACGCCTACATCCTGACCTCGTTGCCCGATTTCGAACGGTATTTCGGAAAGAGTGCGGATAAGAAGAAAAAACTGTTCAACGCGAACCTGGTATGCGGATTTTACAGTTATTTCGGCAAACCGCCGAAGCTTGAAGACGAAAAAATAAAACGTGAGAGGTAATTATGTTCGATTACACAAAAAGCGTATTTAGACAAACGGAAGAAGATTTAAAAAAGTTGGGTTTTCTTTGCAGCGCATGTTTACAATCCTTCCAAATTATTTACTTGATTTATGCCCTTTGCATCGGGTCGGGAATTTTATTTGCCAACATTGCCCTGCTCGTCCTTTCCGTCGGCTATTTCAGCTTTATGCTGTACATAAACCGCTACGAAACGAAAAAGGAAATCCGTCAAATTTTTAAAACGGTTTACCGTTGGGGAAAACGCCTGATCAAGCTGTTCACCCTCGGCGTGTCCGTTTACGGTTTGTTCATCACTGCGTCCGAACCGATCACCGTATCCGGCGTCGTTTCCATCATTCTTCTCGTGTTTATGCTGCTCGGTTGGGTGTTGGATATCCTGCTCGAAGTTCTGACCAAAGTCGTCGAAAAACGCGGAAAACTGTTTTTGGACGCTTTAAAAATGGACATGGAACCCGCTTTAAAAGCGGTCAACTTGATTCAAAAATTCCGCGGTAAAGAAGTCCATGAGGAAATCGTTTCCGCAGACGCGCGCGAAACGCTTACGCACTTAAAAGAAACGCACGTCGGCGCAAAGCCGCTTACGAAAAAAGAGTTGAAAGCTTTGAAAAAGGCGGAGCTGAAAGCATTGAAAGAAGCCAAAAAAGCCGTTAAAAAACAAAAGACAGAAGATTGATCCCCTATGGAAACACTGAAGAAATTACGCATTTTAAACAGCAACGCCCTGAAATTGTTGGCGGCGATATTTATGTTTGTCGATCATTTCGGCTTGATTTTCTTCCCGAAAGTCATGTGGCTGCGCATGATCGGCAGATTATCTATGCCCCTTTTCGCTTTTGCGATCGCGGAAGGTTGCCGTTACACCAAAAATAAGTGGAAACATTTTGCTCTCTTGTTCGGCTTGGGCGCGGCGTGTCAGTTGGTCTATTTCATCTTTGATCCCGACAGCCTTTATTTGGGTATTCTCATCACTTTTTCCCTATCTACCTTGATCATTTACGCGATGCAATATGCAAAAAAATGCACGTTTGATAAAGAGGCGAAATGGTGGCTGAAAATCGCGTCGTGGTTGCTCTTTTTAGGATTGATTTTAGGCGTGTACGTATTTTGTCGATACTTTACCGTCGATTACGGTTTTTATGGTTGTATGTTGCCCGTGTTTGCGTCGATTTTCGATCTTCACCGCATACCTGCCCCCGATCGATTGAAAAAATTAGACGTTTTGCCCTTGCGTATATTATGTATGGCGATCCCCATGATCCCCCTGCTGTTTGCAGGCGCTTTGGGCGTTGGCGTTACTTGGTGTTCCTTCCTTTCCATACCCTTACTTTTGCTGTATAACGGCGAAAAAGGCAAGCGGAATATGAAATACTTTTTCTATATTTTCTATCCCCTGCATTTGGGTCTACTGGAAGGCATACAAATATTGACGTATATTTTGCAATAATGCAAAACCGCGTTGCTAAAATAGCAACGCGGTTTCTTTTTTAATCAAGCGCGGCAAGCAACCCTTCCAGCCCGCGCATAATATCCCGATAGGTGTCGGTAAAATTACGCGTGTACCAAGGATCGGCAACGTCGCCGTTTTCCCCTGCATACGTAAGTAGTTTTCGGCACTTTTCACCGTTTTTTACGCCTAAAATATTTTTTGCCCGACGGACGTTGGAATCGTCCATGCATAAAAACAAATCGTATTTTTCTCCGTCAGCCGCCGTCAGCAGCTGCGCCCGTTTCCCTTCGCAGGAAACACCGTGTTTTAACAGTTCCGCTTTGGCAGGCGGATACACGGGAGCGCCTACTCCATTCCAAATTTCCTCCGTCGTCACCGCACAAGAAGCAATCTCAAAATCTTTCTCGCGCCCCGCCTTTTTTACCATATCTTTAAAGAGGAATTCCGCCATCGGCGAACGGCAAATATTGCCGTGACAAACAAACATAATTCTATACATTATCACTTGTCCCCGTATCTTCAGCCGTCGTTTCAACGCTTTCTTCTGTCTTTTCCGAGGTTTTTGCACCACCGCAAGCGTTTGCATGGGGGCAACCGCCGCAACCGCAGCCACAACCCGTTTCCCCTTTCATTTTCTTTCTGATAAGATAAGCGACAACGCCGACAACGGCAACCGCCAAAACCACGATTATGACAATATCAATGGGTTCCATACCTTTTCTCCTTTTTAATATTCACTGCATACCTGCCCCCACCAAATGGCACTATGGTGAGGGCAGATACATTTATATAGGTGCTTTATTGTGAACGATTATTTACGCGCGCCCAACAAACGCTTTTCCGCGTCCTTTTTGTCCGCGTATTTGTTGTACATCACGATACCGACGGTCGCTACGATTGTAAGCGCGATCCAAATCGCTACGGGCCATACAAACTGACCTACCGTGTAAACGATCGCCGACGCCAAATAGGATACCACGATCCAGAACAAGAGCGTCCACTTGAACTTCTCTTTGCCGATTTCCCCTCTCGCCGCCGCAACCGCCGCAAAGCAAGGGATCGTCAACATATTGAATGCGATGAACGAAATGAGCGCGGGAATTTCAATACCCGTTGCGCCGATCATCAAAGCAACTTCTTGAATGCCGTCCTCCGAACTGCCGCCGAAAGCAAGGGGAGCGATACAAGCCGCCAACGTACCAAACGCCGCGATAACATCCTCTTTTGCAATCAAACCGAGCACTGCCGCAACCGCAAATACCCAACCGTTGCTGTTCAACTGACTGCCGAACCCAAGCGGCGTGAAGATGGGCTGAATGAACTGACCGATCGACGCAAGAATGGAAAGGTCGGTTCTTGCAAATTCTTCTTCCCTGATGGTAACGTAACCAACGTGTTTCCAGCTCCACGTGAAGTTGGAAAGGAACCAAATCGCTACGCAGGAAATCAAAATGATGGTAAACGCCTTGGTGATGAAGTGTTTTGCCTTATCCCAAAGGTGCAACATCAGGTTTTTAAAACCGGGCAAGTGATAGGTGGGCAATTCCATGATGAACGGAGACGCTTCGCCGCGTTGGGTGGTATTGCGCATTACCAACAACGAGATCAACGCAACGACGATACCCAAAACGTACATCGAATAAGTAATCACGTCTGCATTGCCTACGCCGAATACTTGCACGATACCGCCCGAAACCGCCAACAAGATGGGCATTTTCGCACCGCAAGAGAAGAAAGGAATCACTCGAACGGTCGCCTGTCTTTCTCTTTCGTCCGCCATCGTACGGGTGTTGATCATTGCGGGAACGGAGCAACCGAAGCCCATGATCATGGGCATGAACGCTCTACCCGATACGCCGAAACGGCGGAAAATTCTATCCAACATGAACGCTACGCGCGCCATGTAACCGGTATCCTCCAAGATGGAGAAGAAAAGGAACAATACCAAAATTTGAGGCAGGAAAGAAAGTACAGACGCTACGCCGCCCCAAATGCCGTCTACGATCAAGCCGGAAAGGACTACGTTTGCACCCAAACCGTCTAAACCTAAGGAAAGCCACTCGCCTATCGAACCTGTCAAAAGGTCAAGCGCATTAAATAAGATTACGCCGGGAGAGTTCAATCCGCCTGCAAAGAAAATGGCTTTCGCCGCACTGCCTTCTACTGCACACCATTCGCCAAACGAAGGAATAATGCTGCCCAAATACAGGAAGTTTTCCGAGAAGGTCAAATGGAAAATCGCGAACATGATGACGAGGAAAATAGGGATACCCGCCCATTTATGGGTCAAGATTTTATCCGCTTTGTCCGATTTGGACAGCTCGTCATAGCTTTGTTTTCTCGCGCGGGTAAGCGTCGAGGAAAAATGTTCGGTTATGTATTTATAACGTGCGTCCGCAATCGCCGCCTCCGTATCTCCGTTAAACTGATCGTTGATCAAATTTTCCCTGATGAAGGCCTCTGCCGCACGTGCTTCCGCAGGATGCGTTTGCACCTCGATCGCGTCCTTTTCCACAAGCTTTACCGCATGGAACAAAGGCGCTTCGACTTCCTTTAATTTCAATGCGATTTCCGCATTGGAAATAGCCGAACCGAGTGCGGATTCTTTTAAAACGCTGACCGCCACGCGGGGCGTTTTCAACGCATCGATCGCACGCGTCATCAACGTTTCTACGTTTACGCCTTTCAGGGCGGAAATTTCCACCACGGGCAAACCGATACGTTTTTCCAACGCTTTGACGTCGATACGGTCGCCGCGCTTATCGAGAACGTCCGTCATGTTCAACGCAACGACCATGGGTACGTCCAACTCCATAAGCTGCGTAGTCAAATAGAGGTTGCGTTCAAGATTGGTCGCGTCTACGATATTGATGACGCAATCGGGACGTTCGTTCAAAATGAAGTTTCTCGCAATGACTTCTTCAGGGGTGTAGGGGGAAAGGGAATAAATGCCGGGCAGGTCGACAATATCTACGGGCTGATCGCCCTTTTTATAAGTACCCTCTCTTTTATCTACCGTAACGCCGGGCCAGTTCCCTACGTGCGCCGTACTGCCCGTCAGCGCATTAAACAGCGTGGTCTTACCCGAGTTCGGGTTGCCCGCTAAAGCAAATTTTAACATACTATCTCCTTATTCTGCTTTTTTATTTTTGCTTAGTTCACTTCGACGTGAGCCGCTTCCGCCTTTCTCAACGTCAATTCATAACCGCGCAAAGTGATCTCGATCGGATCGCCCAAAGGGGCTTTCTTTCTCAAATACACTTCCGCACCGGGGGTGATGCCCATATCGAACAAACGACGACGAATCGCGCCCTCGCCGTTGACCGACTTCACCGTTGCCTTCTCACCGATTTCGAGCTGTGATAAAAATTTCATTACCTTCTCCTTTTTATTTTCTTAACCGCGGTTAAGTTTTTAGCGGAAAGAAAAAGCGGATTGATATCCGTTATTTGATTGTATTATATCACCATTTTATGCGCTTGTCAACAAAAATAAACCATAGTTAAGAAAATTTTTCCTAAAATTTTTTTACGCGCGTATAAAAATAAGGAAGGGACATGCCCTTCCTTATACGTTTTATTTATTTAAGGTTGTTTTCATCATTGTAAAAGTTTCTTCCGAGATGAGGTGTTCCATATTGCAAGCGTCCTCCTCTGCCGCTGCGGCAGACACGCCGCAAGAAATCAAATAATCGCGAATGATACAATGCTTTTCATACACCGCCTCGGCATAGCGTTTTCCCTCCTCGGACAAGTATAAATGTTTCCCATCCTCGTAGATATAACCCTTTTCCACGAGAATTTTGACCGCTTTATTGACCGCCGCCTGCGAAACGTTCATACGTTTTGCGACGTCGATGCGGTGAACGACTTCCTGTTGGCGGCTAAGCATTAAAACGCTTTCCAAATAATCTTCACTCGATTGATTGTGTTTTACGTGTGTACTCATATTTTCCCCTTAAAGTGTTAATTGTTATAGTCGCTTGGTTTTAGAACCGAGAAAGACAAGGCGCGCGAGCATATTCACAGCAATATCGTTCATCGGAGAGGCAAGCAGGTCGCGAAGTGCGTGGCTTTCCCGACGGGAGTTTACCGACGTAAATGAGCAAGGGAAAACGCAAGCACGACAAAGAGATGCGCCGCCTATACGATGAACATGGCATCACCGAAACTAAAGAAGCGATACCCCCTCCCCACCGCATATTTGTATGCGTCTAAAATTTCCTCTCTGCCGGTTAAGCAGGACACCAGCATGATGAGGGTGCTTTCAGGCAAGTGGAAATTTGTGATCAAGCCGTCCACACATTTCATTTTATAGGGTGGATAAAGGAAAATTTCAGTGTTTCCTTTGCAAGCGCGCACCATACCTTTCTCGTCCGCAACCGTTTCCAAAGTGCGCACCGAAGTCGTCCCTACGGCAATCACTCGACGTCCTTCTCTTTTTGCGCGGTTGATGATTTCCGCCGATTTTTCCCCGATTTCGTAAAATTCGGAGTGCATTTTATGGTCGGTGATGATTTCCTCGCTGACGGGTCGGAACGTTCCCAGTCCCACGTGCAACAACACTTCTGCGATTTCAACTCCTTTATCCTTCAACGTTTGTATCAGGTTTTCCGTAAAATGCAAACCCGCGGTCGGCGCCGCCGCCGAACCGTCCACTTTGCTGTATACGGTGTTGTAGCGGGCTTGATTTTCAAGTTTCGCGCGAATATACGGAGGCAACGGCATCGTGCCCACTTCGTTCAACACGTCCTCAAATGCGCCTTCGTAGGAAAATTCAACGATCCTTTCCCCCGTTTCCGTGATATCTTTGACGGTAAAGGACAGTTTATCCCCGATTGTCATCGTAACGCCGATTTTTCCCTTTTTACCCGGGCGCATCAGCACTTCCCACGTATTGAGGTCATACCGTTTCAACAGTAAAACCTCCACTACGCCGCCGTTTTTCGTCAATGCGTACATACGGGCGGGGATTACTTTCGTGTTGTTGACAACCAACACGTCGCCCGCCTTTAAATAATCGACAATATCTCGGAAAATTCTATCCGTGACCGTCTTTTTCTCACGGTCGTAGACCAACAAGCGAGAAGAATCGCGCGGCTCCGCAGGCGTTTGCGCGATTTGTTCCTCAGGCAGGTCATAATAAAAATCACTCTTTTTATACTGTACTTTCTCTTGCATATCTATCTATTTCAACGCGGACATGGCCACGTGTTGCTATTTCTCAACGCGCACCTGCCCATCCTCTTTAATCATCCGATTCAAAAATGGACATTTGCCGTTTTGCTTTCACACTCGGCTCATATCCCATATGTGCGTAACCGTCTTTCAAACAAATTCTTCCGCGCGGCGTGCGTGCGATAAAACCAAGTTGCAAAAGATAAGGCTCGTACACGTCCTCGATAGTGTTCGCATCCTCGTTGATCGCCGCCGCCAACGTTTCCAACCCCGTGGGACCGCCGCCGAATTTCTCAATCAGGGCGCGAAGTAAATTTCTATCCGTTTCCTCCAAGCCGTAATCGTCGATCTCCAAACGGGAAAGCGCAAACCTCGCATCTGCACGCGTAATAGTAGGATTGCCCTTTACCACGGAGAAATCACGCACGCGCTTTAATAAACGGTTGGCGATACGAGGCGTACCGCGGCTACGCCTTGAAATTTCCGCCGCCGCGTCGTCATCGATGGATATCCCCAAGGCGCGCGCCGAACGGGAAACGATCTCCTGCAATTCCTGCGGGGTATACATTTCCAAGCGGTTGACGATACCGAAACGGTCACGCAAGGGCGCGGCAAGCATACCCACGCGCGTCGTCGCGCCGATCAAGGTAAATTTCTTCAAGGAAAAACGAATATTCCGTGCCGACGGGCCTTTCCCCACGATGATATCGAGGGCATAATCCTCCATCGCGGAATATAAAATTTCTTCCACCGAACGGTTTAAGCGGTGAATCTCGTCGATAAACAGCACGTCTCCCTCGTTGAGGTTGGTGAGGATCGCCGCGAGGTCGCCCGAACGTTCGATAGCAGGACCGCTGGTCAATTTGATCGCCACGCCAAGCTCGTTGGCGATGATGTGCGAAAGAGTCGTTTTACCAAGCCCCGGAGGTCCATGCAGCAAAACGTGGTCGAGCGCCTCGCCGCGCGCTTTCGCCGCCGCGATATATACGCTGAGGTTGTCCTTGACCTTTTGCTGACCGACGTAATCCGCCATCACCTTGGGACGCAGTACGTTTTCTTCCGCGTCGTATTCGGTTTTCGTGCTGACGACTAAGCTTTCGTCCGCACCGTATTCTTCATCTTCAAAAAACATAATTCTTCCCCACCGTTACACGCCGCCTTGCAAGGCTTTCATAATCACTTCTTCCACCGAAACAGCACCCAAATCGCGCGCTTTCTTAACTGCCTGCGTACTTTCCGCACGCGTAAAGCCCAAGCCCATCAACGCCGAAACCGCTTCTTCATCCGCCGCCGACAGCTTATGTATAGGCTTTTCTACCGTTTCCGCAACCGCGTCGCCGCTTGCACTCATGATCTCCGCCGCCGATATTTTGCCGTGTAATTCCAACACGATTTTTTCCGCCGTCTTTTTGCCGAGCCCTTTTACCGAACTCAAACGCTTCACGTCCGCGGTCGCAACCACTTCGGCAAACTCGTCCGCGCTGAACGTAGCGAGCACCGTAATGCCCATTTTCGGACCAACGCCCGATACCGTGATCAGTTTCAAAAACATTTCCTTTTCCTTCACGCTTTCAAAACCGAACAAGGTCATACCGTCCTCTTTTACCTGCAAATAAGTATACAGTTCGGCAACCTGTCCCACCGCGATTTTGCGGAAAGCGCCGCCCGAACAATATGCCTCGTAACCCACGCCGTTCACGTCTAAAATCGCCGTTTCCGCCGTAGTCGTCAATACTTTTCCTCTCAAATACGCAATCATTCTTTTTTCTCCTTATTCCCCTTTACACTCGCACCTGTCCCCGTCGTTTTCGGCTTTTTCGGCTCGACCACGCGAACACAATAGGCTCTGCCGACCCCCGTCACGCCCGAAATCCCCGTCGCTTGCTGCAACGCGCTAACGCTTTGCGCCGAGGAAAAACCGCCGCCCGATTTCGTCCGCTTTGACGCCCTCGCGCCTGCCGCCATCAATTCCTGATACGCAGTGGCAGGGGCTGTATTGTTCCCTTTTGTACGGGTCATATTGTTCACGGCGAACAATTCGCCAAACCGCCCTGCATAGCCGTGACAAAGCGCGATCGCCAACGCGTCCGCCGCGTCGTCGGGCTTGGGCACGGTTTTTAAACGCAAAAGGGAAGTCACCGTCGCCTGCATTTGTTTTTTATCCGCTTTGCCGTACCCCGTCAACGCCTGCTTGATTTGCATAGGAGTATATTCGTACAGCCGACCGCAAGCTTTTACACACGTCAGCAACGCCACTCCGCGCGCATGCGCAACGGCGATACCCGTCGTGATATTTTTGGAAAAGAACAATTCTTCCATCGCCACTTCGTCGGGGTGATATTTATCCAAAATCTTTTGTATCCCTTCTTCCAGCATCGCAAGGCGCACGGGCAACCCTTCCTCTTTGGGAGTGGTCACCACACCGCAGTCGATCGCACGGAAATTTCCGCGGTCGTCCTTTTCAATTACGCCGTAACCCAAGGTCGCAATCCCCGGGTCGATACCAAGAATGATCATATCGCTCCGTTCCGTATAATAATATCTTGTATTATTATAAAACAAAAACAAACGTTTGTCAAGACGTTTATTTCACTTAACCTCGGTTTAATAAACTTTTTTAAAAAAAGGTGTCAGTCCCCCATTGACAAAGGTATTTTTTATGATATACTGTTTTCGCGACGGACGGGGCGCGGAGCGGATCCCTCCCGCCTCTCCTTCCTCGATGCACAACGGCGCGCTTGCATAAAGTAAAACCAAAAAGGAGGAACGATTATGAAAGCGAAAGTGATCTTGTTGTTGCATCTGTTTGGGCTCGACGTCCTTTTGTTGGGGCTGATCGAGAAACTGTTACTCGGTTTGAGCAAGAGGGTTGCGGCGTTGAAAGACGTCGCGACTGCCTCCCTCGACCGATGTAAAAACCGCAACGGATAATTTCCGAGAATTGCGTAAAAATTTTTATCCGAAGGCTCTCCCCGTTTTCGGATGGAAAAAAGACACCTCGTTTGAGGTGTCTTTTCTTCTTACATAAAAATTATTCCGCTTTGATCGCGCCAACGGGGCAACCGTCTTCGCAAGCGCCGCAATCCACGCATTCGTCATTGATCACGTAGATCCCCTTCGCTTCGTCCAAAACGATCGCGCCAACGGGGCAGGTATCTGCGCAAGCGCCGCAAGCAACGCATTCATCCGTAATTACATGTGCCATTTTTTCTTACCTCCGACTTTTTGGTATGTTTATATTATATCACACTTTTTTGAAATAGTAAAGGGCTGTCACGCATTTTTTATGCGTTTTTCAAAGTTTTTTTACAGGCTTTACGAAAATTGCCGTAAATTTTCCACCGTTTCCACAAACGCCGCCGCCGCAAAACGGATTTCTTCTTCCGTATTGTCTTTACCAAAACTGATACGCACGCTTTCCCGCGTTTCTTTCTCCGTCAGCCCCATGGCAAGCAATACGTGGCTGGGTTTCACCGACGCACTGGCGCAAGCCGAACCCACCGCGATACAAACTCCCTTTAAGTCGAGTTTATACAACAAATCTACGTTATTTACACCCTCTACGCGCAAATTTAATATCGCAGGCAACTTCTTTTCGCCGCCGTTGACCGTCACTCCTTTTAACGTGGATATTCCTTCCAAAAACAATTTGGAAAGGCGTTCTATTTTTTCATTAGACTCATCCATGGTATCGAGGTTTTTACAAAACGCTTCCGAAAAACCTACCACGGTAGGAACGTTGGTCGTACCGCCGCGAAGTCCTCTTTCCTGCTCGCCGCCGCCTATGAAACGCTCGATTTTTACGCCGCTTTTTACATACAGCATACCGCAACCTTTCGGCCCGTAAAACTTATGAGAGGAAAAGGACAGCATATCCACTCCCCACTGCTTGATGCAAAGGGGAATATACGGCGCGGCTTGCACTGCGTCCGTAAAGAATAACGCACCCTTTTCATGTGCGATTTTCGCGAGATTCTCGATCGGCTGCAACACGCCCGTTTCATTGTTTGCCGCCATCACGGCAACCAACCCCGTGCGCTCGGTCATAACGTTTTGTAAAGCGTTCACCTCGACCATGCCCCCATCGTTTACGGGCAAGTAGGTCACGGAAAAGCCCTCTTTTTCCAACTTTTCCGCGGCATACAAAGCGGCATGATGTTCAATGGAGGAAAGAATCACGTGATCCTTCCCCTTTGCTTTTTGCGCATAAGCACCGCCGACGATCGCCCAGTTATCCGCTTCCGTACCGCCTGAAGTAAAATACAATTCGTTCGCTTTTACCCCCAAACGCTCGGCAACGCGATCCCTTGCGTCGTCCACTGCGTTGACCGCCCTGCGCCCGATTGCGTGCGGAGAATCCGCATTTCCGAAATTCTCCGTGAAATACGGCATCATCTTATCCAAAACTTTTTTATCCAGCGGCGTGGTTGCCGCATGGTCAAGATAAATCCTTTCCATATCGCAAGCCTTTTTGTTCTATTTCGTTAATATTATATCCTTTTTTTTTCGTTATGTCAAGCATAGCCCCTTCTTTTTATAGAAACCGAGTATGGCATTTGAAAAAAAATCGCAAAAATGGTAACTTTTTTCCAAAAACCCCTTGAAAAATGTGAGAAAATATAATATAATGGTTGCAATTATCGGTTTCAAAGCGGAAAGCGTCGGTAAAGAGAGAAGCTTACGCACTCCGCACCCCAACTATGCCGATAAAAATTCGTTTAACACAAGGGGGACAACTATTATGAGTATCAATGGCGAAAACATCCGCAACATTGCGATTGTCGGACACAGTGGCGAGGGCAAAACGACGCTTTGCGAAGCAATGCTGCTTAACGGCGGCGCGATCGACCGTATGGGTAAAGTACCCGACGGGACAACCGTAAGCGATTACGACGATCTTGAAAAAGCAAAGAAAATGTCCATCTATACGTCTTGCTCGCACTTGATGTGGAAAGACGTTAAGGTGAATTTGCTCGATTTGCCCGGCTATTATGACTTTGAAGGCGAACGCAACGAAGGTTTGCGCGCGGCAGGCGGCGCGTGCTTGGTTATCGGCGCGAACGGCGTATTGCCCATCGGCGCGGAATCCATCGTCGATTACTGTATGAAACTCGGCAAACCGCTGATCATCTTCATCAACGGTATGGATAAGGAAAATGCCGACTATCTCGGTACGGTGCAGGCACTCCGCACGAAATATGCAGGTAAGATCGCACCCATTCAGATCCCCATTATGGAAAACGGCAAAATGCAGGGCTGTATCAACGCTTTGCAGGAACGCGCATACCTTTTCAAGGAAGGCGGTCCTCAGGAAATTCCCATTCCCGAAAATATGAAAGACCAAGTGGAAGAAATGAAAGCTTCCCTTATGGAAACGGCGGCGGAAAACGACGAATTCTTATTGGATAAATACTTCGAAACGGGCGACTTGACCCGCGAGGAAACCATCCGCGGTATCCGTATCGGTATCGCAGGGGTAAACACGATCCCCATCATGGCAGGTTCCGCACTTCAAAACCGCGGCGTCATCAACCTCCTCAACGAAATCGTTACGTACATGCCCCAGGCGCGTGAACGTTTGAACACCCTCGCGGACGATATCGCAGGCGATAAGATGATCAGCATCCGTACGGATGAAGACGCACCTTTCGCGGCGCAGGTTTTCAAAACCGTGATCGATCCTTTCTCGGGTAAATTGAGCTATATCAAGAGTTTCCGCGGCGTGTTAAAGAGCGGTACAACCGTTTGGAATTCCAACACCGAATGCGAAGAACGTATCGGTCAAATTTACGTGCTCCGCGGTAAGAAGATGGAAGCGGTAGACCAGCTTGCAGCAGGCGACATCGGCGCAGTGAACAAGCTGAGCAATACCAACACGGGCGATACCCTTTGCGATCCCTCCGCTAAGGTCCGTTTCACCCCTATCCACTTCCCGAAACCCACGCTGTTCATGTCCGTAGCGGCTGAAAAGAAAGGCGAAGAAGACAAAGTATTTGCAGGCCTTGCGAAATTGAAGGAAGAAGATTACACCTTCTCGATCGAAAAGAACGCAGAAACGGGCGAAATGGTTATCGGCGGTCAGGGCGACGTGCAGATCGAAATGCTCGCAAAGAAAGTAAAAGCACGTTACGGCGTAGATATGAAACTTTCCGAACCGAAAATCGCATACCGCGAAACCATCCGCGGCAAGGCGGAAGCGGAAGGCAAACACAAGAAACAATCGGGCGGCCACGGTCAGTACGGTCATTGTAAGATCCGTTTCTCCCCCAGCGACGAAGAATTTGTGTTTGAAGAAGAAGTTGTTGGCGGCGCAGTACCCAAGAATTACTTCCCCGCAGTTGAAAAAGGCTTGCGCGAATGTATGGCTTGCGGACCTTTGGCAGG
>JAFUIT010000063.1 GCA_017468345.1 Clostridia bacterium | reverse complement strand
TGCGGCAGAGAGGTTTCCGTGGTATGCGTTGCGGAAACTTTTTCAGCCGATTGCCGTGTAAATATGGAAAAATGGACGGCGGGCGGCGGAGAACTGCTTTCCGACATTCCCGACGATTGCTCTTTGATCATCGACTGTTTGTACGGTACGGGTTTTCACGGCGTGTTGGAAGGGGAAGACGAACGGCTTGTTTCTCGTGCGATCCGCATGAAAAAACAAGGTGTGAAAATTCTTTCCGCGGATATTCCTTCAGGGGTAAACGGAGAAAACGGGCGAGTGGACGGCGTAGCGGTTTTTGCGGATAAAACGCTGTGCATCGGTGAAATTAAGACGGGCGTATTGTTGGGCGACGGGATCGATTACGCGGGGCAAATCGACCGCGCGGATATAGGGATCAGCCTTAGAGAAGATGAAAAATATGCCCTTTTGCTGGATAAAGAAACGGTTTCCGCCTGGTTGCCCAAACGGAAACGGAATTCCCATAAAGGCACTTACGGAAAGGCGGCAATCGTCGCAGGCAGTAAAGAATACACGGGCGCGGCATATTTGGCGGCGTCGGCGTGCGCTCGTTCAGGGGCAGGGTATACTACGTTATTCGTACCTGAAGGGATACTGCCGTATTATCTCTTAAAACAACCCGAAATATTGTTGAAATCGACAAACGATGGGGACAGGTACGCGTTTAATGCGGAAAATATGCGACAACTTGCTACATATGACGCCGTTGCCTACGGTATGGGTATGGGGACGAGTGAGGACGTTGCGCAAGGCGCGGCTTGGCTGTTGTGCAATTACGAAGGGCGATTGATTTTGGACGCGGACGCATTGAACAGTCTTGCCTGCTACGGAAAAGAAGGCCTTGTCGAACTTTTCCATGCAAAAAAATGCGACGTACTGTTGACGCCGCATGGGAAGGAATTTTCCCGTCTTACGGAAATGGATATGAAGGACGTGCGTTTTTGCGGTTTGGCGGAACCCAAAGAGTTCGCCTCCTTTTTAGGCGCAAGCGTATTGTTGAAAAATGCGGTATCCGTGCTTTCGGATGAGGAACGGATCTGCGTCAACGTCAGCGGCTGTTCGGGACAGGCAAAAGCAGGTTGCGGCGACGTGCTTTCGGGGTTGATTGCAGGGCTTTGCGCGATGGGACTTTCCGCGTACGAAGGGGGTGCTGTCGGCGGTTATTTGGCGGGCAAAGCGGCGGAGTTTGCCGCGGCGGATATAGGAGAATATGCATTGACTGCAAGCGACGTCATCGCGTACCTGGGTAAGGCATTTTTGCATTTATTGACCGAATAAAACTTATTTACAGCCAAATATTCTGATTAACACCGAGGCGGCGAGAAATATGCCGCCGAATAGAACATAGTAATAGGGAAACGGGCTGAAAAGAGCACTCAACAGCGTCAGCGCGGCGGCGACGAGAAAGGGTTTGGCGTTTTTGCGTGAAAACCAAAGCTCGAACCGCCGTTTTCGCTTTTTTTCGGGCGTTTCTTCCCCCGTATACTTTGCGGGCAGGGCGTCGTTGTCTTTTAGATAAGCGTAAACCTCGTTGCCCGTCAAAATACGCATTTGCAAGCGTTCGGCAAGCGCGTATGCCTGCTCCTCGATTTTGGAACACAGCACCACTTTTTCCTTTCCCGTTTTTAATCGGGAAAAGGCAAGCACTTCGTCGGGATTGACGGGCGCAAAACCAAAGTGGAGAAGGTAAAAATTCTCATCGGTGTACAATCGAAGTTTTCCGAACCGTTTGGCAGTGGAATTTTCCGTTTGCAAACGGCGGAGGAAGAAATCGGTTTTCTCCTCATCGCTTAAGCAGGCGAGGTGGAAAAGTAATTTTTCTTTTTGCGCCTCGTCCGAACGCTTTAAAAACACCGTTTTTCGCTTGCTTTGTAAAAATGCGGCGGTTGCCGCCGCGGTTAACCCCCCGCAGACTACGGAAAGCAAAATTGCGGAAAACAGTCCGATCCCCAAGTAGCGAAAAAGGAACAGCGTACATAAAAATGCAACAAAAAAAGCAAAAATAATATCAGAAATCAAAGCAGATCGTTTCATGTCTTGATTTTTGACGGATTTTTCCGTCGTTATACTTGAAAAACGAAAAAAAATATAGTATAATAGAAAAGGCTTGGTCCTAACGTTCGGTTTTGAAGCAACCGCCTATTGTGACGTAGCCATAGAAAAACAAAGCGGTAAGGTATATGAAGATAGGTATTTTCGGGGGATCGTTCGATCCCGTGCATAAGGAACACGTGAATTTTGTCCGTGCGGCAATCGATTGTTTGCGCTTGGACAAGGTATTCGTGATGCCCGCGCATACTCCGCCGCATAAACCGTATCGCACGCTTGCGCCCGATAAGCATAGGTTGGAAATGTGCCGACTTGCATTTTCCGAGGTTTCGGAGGTGGAAGTCAGCGATTACGAAATTTTACAAGGCGGGACCAGTTATACCTATTTGACCTGTCGGCATTTTCGGGAAATATATCCCGATGCGGAAATTTTCTTTTTGGTCGGCACGGATATGTTGCGCGATTTTCCCACGTGGCGTCAGCCGCAATCCATTGTAGAGGACGTGACGGTCGCCGTTTGCGGAAGAAACGACGAAGAAGGTTGGTGGGAAGAAGAACAACGCAGGTTTGTTGAAAAATTCGGTAAACCCTTTGCGCGCGTCGATTATAACGGCGAGGACGTGTCGTCCACCAAAATTCGTGTTTTGGCGGGGGCAGGTATGCGTTTAACCGAGTTTATAGACGAAAAAACGGAGGCGTATATCCTCCGAAACGGTCTGTATAAAATCGAAAATGCGGACAAAGCGTTGGCGTTGGAAAAACCCGAGCGTCGAGCGCACAGCATTCGTGTGGCAAATCTTGCGGCGTCGCGTGCTTTACAGTTAAAGATACCTGAATATCAAGCGATTACGGCAGCGCTTTTTCACGATTGCGGAAAAAATTTATCCCCGGATAGTCCGTATTTGGAGGGATTTTCTTTGCCTCAGGAGTGGGGTGACGTGCCCCGTTCAGTTTGGCATCAATACGCCGGCGCGTACGTGGCGGAACGGCATTTTGGCGTAACCGATGAAGATATAGTAAACGCCATTCGGTATCATACCAGCGGTCGGCCGAATATGAGCGAGTTGGAAAAGCTGATTTTCCTTGCCGATATGTTGGAGGAGGCGCGAAATTATGAAGGGGTGGAGATGCTCCGCGAGCTTTTTTGGAAGGAGCAGGGCTTGGACGAATGCCTTTTCACCGCCTTATATGAAACGCTTGAATTTTTAAAATCAAAAGGGGC
This sequence comes from Clostridia bacterium, assembly GCA_017468345.1. Classification (GTDB taxonomy): domain Bacteria; phylum Bacillota; class Clostridia; order Christensenellales; family Borkfalkiaceae; genus Scatosoma. The sequence continues at coordinate 2,014 of JAFUIT010000063.1, read as the reverse complement.
GGATATCTATCCGTTGACGCAAAATGCGTATCATTTTTACGAAAAAGAAAGGAGAGTTTATGGCACAAATCACAAGTAAAGAATTGGCAGTAGCAGTATGCAAAGCTTTGGCGGATAAGCGAGGTAAGGATATCGTTGCGTTGTACGTGCGTGAAAAAACCGACCTTTGCGATTATTTCATCGTAGCAAGCGGTAGTAACGCGCCGCAGATCCGCGCGATGGGGGAAAGAGTGGAAGAATTGATCGAACGTGAACACGGTTTAGTGCCGTCCCGTACCGAAGGGGTACGCGACGGGCGTTGGGCGGTCATCGATTACGGCGACGTTATCGTGCATATTTTCAACGATGAAACCAGGCTGTTTTATCACCTCGAACGTCTTTGGACGGATGGGGAAAATCTGCAAAAATTTGATGAAGACGCAGGGGATTTGGTTTCAAATTCCTAATAAAGAATGTACGCGTGTACGCGTTGAAATTATTTTTGCGGCTTAAAATCGATTTGTTTCGGCTCGCCGTAGGTTGATTTTGCGCGCCGCGTTTTTCGCTCGACAATATAATAAATAGGCTCTTGCGTTTTTTCGGCAGGGGCCTTTTTTTCTTCCTCTTTTTTAGGCTCTACTTGCGTATTGGGGGCGGTTTGACTGTATTCCCAGCCGTACCGCGCCAAAATAACGAGGTGAATCCCGAAAAAGCATAAAAGTAGTAACAATAAGCTGAAAAGTAAGCCCTTTACGGGCATTGACATTAAAAATAAAGTATTCATGTGGACAGTATACGGCGTTTGTTTTGTCACAATATGGAAAAAATAGGGATAAAAAGAAAGGGTTTGTCGCATACTCTACGTATGGAAATGGAAAATAAAACCAACAATGCCGCACCTACGAAAGAAAACGCAAAGGGTTTGACGCTGTCGCCTGCGGACGCGGAGGAATACTACGCCTATAAAAAGCAAAAAAAGATTGCAGAGATTATGAGCGCGCTTGCCCGTTCGGAAGGAGTAATCGGCGCGCGGGAGGACGCGCAACGGGTGACCGAACGCGCCTTGCGCATTCATCAGGCGGCGGTACGCGTAACGCCCATCGGATTTTTACAGGCGAGAGAATTTTTGTCGCGCGGAAAAATCAAAGTGGACTGCTTGATCGGCGGCAATGGGGAAACTTTTCCCAAGGTCAAAGCTTACGAATCAAGGCTTGCGCGGAAATTCGGCGCGGAAGAATTGACCGTAGCGGTGACGCCGTCGTGGTTGGATATTTGCCGTTACGGGGATATCAAACGGGAGCTGAAAATGATCAAGCACGCCGCGAAAAAGACCTGCATAAAGGTGTGGGTGGATAAACGGTATCCGTACACTACGCTCGCGCGTATGGCGAGGATTTGCGGGGAGCTGGGTATACAGTATATCAGCGTGCCCTATTTTGTGGGCTGTGAAAAGTTGCGTTTCGATCTTTTCGGCGGTTGTCAGTTGGAAATCGTCGGAGTGGATACTCTTGCCGATTTTAAGAAAATGACAGGGGCAGGTGTGGGGCGAATTGTTACTTCCCGAGGATTTGAGATCTATTCGGAATGGATAAAAGAGACGGAAGCGATCAAATACGTGCCTCAGCCGACCGTTGAGAAAAAAGAGCCCGAAAAACAGCCTGAAAAGCAGGAAAAGAAGGAAAATGCGGTAGAGAAAAAGGAGGAAACCGCGCCGAAAAAGAACCCGGAAACCGATTATCGTTGCCGTTTGGAGGGAACGGAATTGAAATTTTTGTAAAACAAACCGCGCAATCGCGCGGTTTTTTCTATAAAGCACGACCATGTACGCGTTGAATTCAATAATAGCGGGCATATTTTCTACTTTGCGCGCATAAGATAAAAGCATGAAAAGAGTAATTTTTGCAGTATCTATGGCGGTTGTAGTGGCATTTTCCGCGGCGGTGGGTTTATGCGTAAGCGTACTGAACGCTCCGCGCGCGGTGGCGGCGATGAACGATGCGTTGCGGATTGTTTTGGATGCGGGACATGGCGGTGT
>JAFUIT010000062.1 GCA_017468345.1 Clostridia bacterium | reverse complement strand
GTAACGCTGTTAGGAATAACCACTTCCGTCAAGCCCGTACACCCTTTAAATACAGAAGCACCAATCGAGGTCACATAATCGGGAATGATAACATTTTGCAACATAGAACATCCATTAAACACGCCTTCAAGGATATCCCCGCCTGTAATCACGATAGAGTGTATACTTGTAGGAATATAATAGTCATAATAGGTATACGTTGTTAACCCGCTATTACTTACGCTAGAAGTGACATATTGCCTAATCGTTCCGCTTGTAACCTCTGAAGCGTTAGAGTAATACGAACCTGTTATACATCCAAAAATATAACCGAAAAATTGTTTTTCTCTTTGATCCGTTGTTTTACTTCCTCCTACAAAAGGCAATACCATATTCGTCAAGCTTGAACATCCTTTAAATGCACTGCTTCCAATGGATTCAACACTATTTGGCACCTCCACACTGACCAAATCAGCGCAATTTTGAAAAGCGGAAGCTGCAATCGCCGTTACTGGGATTCCGTAATGGGTTGTAGGGATATACACTTCGGTTTCCGCCCCTGAATATCCACTGACACAATAACTGCCTGACTGCATACTATACCGTAAGCCTGCCGTTCCCTCTTTCCATTTTGCATAAAGGGAAAGGCTTCCAAGCTCCGTTAACTCCTCTATGGGCACGGTAAATTCCGCATCGGCATACCAACCTAAAAATTCGCAGTCCTGCTTAAACGGCTCGTTCAATGAGATAGGCAGTGTCTCCACCGTAAATTCGGCGGGGTTACTCACGTCGTTCAACCCTTTATTTAAATGATATTCAACCGCATAGACAATGGGCTCGTACTTCGCGACCAACGTCATTTCTTCCGTTACCGTATATCCAATAAACGACCATTGCTCGTCTAAATAATCACCGCCATACCATCCTGCAAAGGTATATCCCGCAGGTGCAGTAGGGTTTTCGGGGCGAGAAAGCTTTGTATCCTTTTGCGCCGTTTCGGTAAAGGTTTCCTCGCCGTTGTTCGGGTTAAAGGTAACCGTGTATGTGATTACAGTCGCCAAACGGCCGTTTACCAAATCGTCCAGCCATTCTTCTTCCGTACCAGCGTAACCGTATTTTTCCTGATATAATTGATATGCGGATTTACCGTTTGCACCCGTCACACCCGTTTCGCCTTTATCGCCTTTATCCCCCTTTTCACCGCGGATATTGCCAAGCTCAAACACCGTTCCGTCGGAAAGTTTCATCGTCAACTGATAATTTTCAAGAGAAATATGTTCTACGCTTACGCCGTTTGTACCGTTTTCTCCGTTTTTACCATCCGCGCCGACAATTTTACCTAAATTAACGGATTCTCCCTTGGAAAAGGAAATAATCAGCTCTCCGTTTGTATTGAGTTGTGCACCCGTAATGCTTACACCGTCCGCACCGCTCATACCGTTGGCACCGTCTTTGCCTTTGATATTTCCAAGCGCAACCGTCGTTTCGTTGGTGAGGATTACCGTTAAATCCCCCTCTTTAGACAATTCTATCGCCGAAATCCCTACACCGTCTTCGCCGTTTTCGCCGTTCGCACCCTTTTCCCCCACAACCTTACCTAAGTTGATAGGGTTGCCGACGGAAAAAGATAATATCAGCTCTCCATTTGCATTGATTTCTGCTGCCGTAACGCTTACGCCATCCGTTCCGTTAACCCCATTGATACCATCTTGACCGTTTGCACCGTCAACACCATTGGCAATCGTAAACGTAGTGGCCGTACCATCCGTCAAAGTAATCTTGTATGTATCTACGTTTCCATTTGTAGATATTTTTTCAATGGAATCTATCCCCACGCCTTGCTCGCCTTGAGGTCCTTGCTCGCCCTGTATCCCTTGCTCGCCTTGAAGACCTTGAGGACCTTGAACCCCCATATCACAAGCCGAAAATACCGCTGCGGAAAATAATAAACAACAGCCGAGCAATATGCTTGAAATAATGTTTTTCCTTTTCATAAAAATCTCCTTTATAAATGAAAACCTTTCACTTGCACATTAGATGGTACGAATAAATATTTTTCACTATAAAATTATTTTACCATATTTGCCTGCTCCCGTCAAGATTTTTATGAAATATTTTCCATCCCTATGGAAAACAAGCTGTTTCTTTCTACCAAAGACGCCAAAAGAGGGACTGCCTTATGGCAATCCCTCTTTTTGGCGTACCCGATTGGATTCGAACCAACGACACCAGGCGTCGGAGGCCTGTGCTCTATCCAGCTGAGCTACGGATACATTTTTTAGACTTTTCTCTAAAAATGCTACTTTATTTTACTATTTTTTACTTCCTTTTTGCAAGCGTTTGTGATATACTATTTTTAAATTAAGGAAAAATTTTTCCCCTTCCAAATCGGAAAAGGAAAAAAAGGAGGGTTTTGTGTCGAAAACGGTCGTTGTCGGAATGAGTGGCGGCGTGGATAGTTCGGTTGCCGCACTGCTTTTAAAACAACAAGGTTACAACGTCATCGGGCTGTTTATGCTCAACTGGGAAGAAAACGACGAAAACGGCTGTTGTACCGCCGAGGACGATTATACCGACGTAAGGCGCGTTTGTTCCGTACTCGATATTCCCTATTATACCGTCAATTTCGCCAAGGAATACATGGATCGCGTGTTTTCTTACTTCCTTGCCGAATACAAGGCGGGCAGAACCCCCAACCCCGACGTTTTGTGCAACCGTGAAATTAAATTCGGCCCGTTTTTGCAGGAGGCGAAAAAGTTAGGCGCGGATTATATCGCGACGGGGCATTATTGCAAAATCGCGCATGAAAACGGTATACATTACCTGCAAAAAGCGAAGGATCAAAACAAAGATCAAACCTACTTTTTAAACCAACTTTCCCAAAATCAACTTGCGGACGTCTTAGTCCCCTTGCAGGATATGGAAAAGCCCGCAATCCGCACACTCGCCCTCGAATACGGTTTGGCGACCGCCAAGAAAAAGGACAGCACGTGCATTTGTTTTATCGGGGAAAGAAATTTCAGAAACTTCCTCAGCTCGTACCTGCCTGCCCAAAACGGAAAAATTCTTGACCTTGAGGGCAAAGAAGTGGGTGAGCATATGGGCCTTATGTATTACACGCTCGGTCAACGTAAAGGGCTGTATCTCGGCGGCAGAAAAGGCGACGACGAAGGCGGCAGATGGTTCGTGGTGAAAAAGGATTTGAAAAACAATATCCTCTACGTTTCCCACGGCGACGAAAGCCCTCTTTATTCGAAATCGTGCGAAGTATCGGGCTTTAACTGGATTCCCTTTCAACGCCCCGAGACCGAATTCGACTGTATGGCGAAATTCCGTTACCGCCAGCCCGACCAGCCGGTACACGTGACCGTGAAAAAAGACGGCGGCTTGCATATCGATTTCGTGGACAAGCAACGCGCCGTTACGGAAGGACAGTACGCGGTATTGTACGACGGAATCAACTGCCTCGGCGGCGGCGTCATCGACAGCGCGGAATACTGATTTCAACGCGTACATGGTATACCATTTTGAGGTGATATGGTGGATATAAGAGAAAAATTACACAACGGCGATATCTACGATCCCGCCGATCCCGATTTGATGGCGAAACAGTTGCTTTACGTTGCCAAAGTGGAAGAATACAACGCTACAAAAATTACGGAGACGGACAAACGCAACGCTTTATTAAAAGAAATGTTTGCGGAAATCGGGGAAAACTGTTGCGTTTTAGCGCCTTTTTATGCAAATTTCGGCGGCAAGCACGTACATTTTGGAAACAACGTGTTTGCAAACTTCAACCTGACGCTTGTTGACGATACGCATATCTACGTAGGCGATCAAGTGATGTTTGCGCCCAACGTTACGATTGCGACTGCGGCGCATCCTATATCCCCCGAACTTCGCGCAAAAGGTTATCAATATAACCTGCCCGTGCATATTGGGAAAAACTGTTGGCTGGGTGCAGGCGCAATCGTTCTTCCCGGCGTCACCATTGGGGAAAATACAATCGTCGGAGCAGGCAGCGTCGTGACGAAGGACTTGCCCGCCAACGTAATCGCCGTGGGAAATCCTTGCCGCGTTTTGCGCGAGATCACCGACCGCGACCGCGAATATTACCGTAAAAATATCAAAATCAATATATAAGCATAAATATTTTGGAGGAAATTATGGGGAATTTTCATCAAAAAATCGAGTTTGCAACCGTTACGAAAAACAAGGGCGTGACCTTGTTCGAGCAACTGTTGGCGGCTTTGGACGGGCAAATGAACACCCCCACTTGGTTTGGGTGGTTTCATATCTTGTGTCTTGCCGTTGTCATCGGGTTGTGCGTGTTGATCGTCCTGAAGTGCCGCAATATCTCCGATAGAAAGTTCAACCTCGCTCTTGGTATTACGGCGGGCGTGTTGTTGCTTTTGGAGGTATATAAGCAGTTTAACTTTACATACGATCACGCCACGGACAGCTGGGAATATTCTTGGTACGCTTTCCCTTTCCAGTTCTGTTCGACTCCCATGTACGTCATGTTGGCGGCGTCGTTGATCCAAAACGAAAAAGTAAAACGCAGTTTATGCTCGTTTTTGGCGACTTACGGACTGTTTGCAGGCACGGCGGTAATGCTCTATCCCAACGACGTTTTCATCGGCACGATCGGTATCAATATCCAAACGATGGTACATCACGGCATGATGGTCGTCATGGGCGTATTTATGTACGTTTCGGGCAAGGTAAAACTTTCCCATAAGACAATTTTATACGCTATCCCCACCTTCTGTGTGTTGGTGGCGATCGCTTTGACGGGAAATATCCTTTACGGAGAATTCGGCGATCCCGAACAAACCTTCAATATGTTCTATATCTCGCCCTATTATCCTTGCACTTTGCCTGTGCTGAGCGCCATTTACAACAATACTTCTTACCCGTTGTTCCTTTTCTGCTACATCTTCGGGTTTACGGCCGCGGGATACGTCATGTCCCTTATGGCGATGGGAATTGAAAAGCTGACGGCGAAAATCAAACTGGGCTTGGCAAAACGCGCTTAACCTGATGAACGCGTACCTGCCCCTATAAAATAAGGAAAATGATCATGAAAACGATTGCTATTGTAACGGGCGCTTCCAGCGGTATCGGGAAAGAATTTTTCCTCTCGTTAAACGACCGCAAAGAAGGGCTTGACGAAATTTGGGTCATCGCGCGAAGCGAAGGAAAGTTGGAAGAACTCCGTTCCTTGACCGAAATCCCTTTACGGGTATTCCCTCTCGATCTCTCCGCGCAAGAAGCGACAAGCGTGATTGAAAATGCGCTGAAAGAGGAAAATCCCGCAGTCAAATATTTGATTTGCGCGTCCGGATTCGGTCGTTTTAACGCGGTCGCGGACGACAGCGCGGCAGTGCTTGAAAATATGGTCGATTTGAACTGCCGTTCGATCGTAGGCGCAACGCGCGCGGCTTTCCCCTATATGGCGAAAGGGGGCACGGTGATCCTCATCGCGTCCATGGCGGCATTGCAACCCATTCCTTATATCGCAACCTACGGCGCGACAAAAGCTTTCGTACTTTCCTACGGACGCGCCTTGAATAAAGAATTGCGCGCGGCACGCGGCGCAAGGTGTTTGTGCGTATGCCCTTTCTGGACGAAAACGGCGTTTTTCGACAGAGCATATTCGGATAAGACGATCGTCAAAAAATATGCGGTCATGTACAAGCCCGAACAAATCGTAAAACGCACTTGGAAGGACCTGAAAAGAAAAAAACGGGACGTTTCCATCTACGGCGCGACCGCAAAAGGACAAGCGTTGCTTGTCAAACTTTTCCCCCATCGCTTCGTTATGTGGGTGTGGATGAAACAGCAAAAACTGAAATAAGCCTTTAAAATACGCGTTTCGGCGCGTATTTTTTATTTTTCCGCGTTCATTTTATTGCCTTTTGCGTTCCTTTTTGTTATAATGTGCATAATTTCTTTCGAGGTCTTATTATGGCAAGCAATATCAAACGGGTGAAGTTCGCCTGCTATGCCGGAAATATCACGCAAGCGACAACCGGTAACATTCCCCCTTTGCTCTTTCTCACCTTCCATACTCTGTACGGAATATCCTATTCCCTTTTGGGTTTGTTGGTGCTCATATTCTTTTTCTCTCAACTGGGTATCGACCTGGTTTTTTCTCTGTTTTCGCATAAATTCAACATTCGCAAGACGGTATGTCTGATGCCCGTTTTGGCAATCTTGGGACTTGCGATCTATGCTTTATTTCCTCTCTTTTTACCGCAATATGCCTATCTTGGCTTAGTGATCGGGACGGTGATTTTCGCCGTTTCCAGCGGGCTTGCGGAAGTTTTGATCAGTCCCATTATCGCGGCTTTGCCCAGCGATAATCCCGAACGGGAAATGAGTAAATTACACTCTATCTACGCATGGGGCGTTGTCGGCGTCGTACTGTTTTGCACTGTATTTTTACTACTTTTCCAAAGTGAAAGCTGGCATTGGATGGTCCTGCTTTGCGCGGCGATCCCCCTCGTTGGCGCTATTTTGTTTTTCACGTGCGAGTTGCCCACTATGGAAACCCCGCAAAAAATTTCCGGCGTTGTCGAACATTTGAAGAAGAAAGAACTGTGGCTGTGCGTTTTCGCCATCTTCCTCGGCGGCGCAAGCGAATGTACGATGGCGCAATGGAGTTCAAGCTATCTCGAACAGGCTTTGGGTATTCCCAAAATTTGGGGAGACGTCTTTGGGGTTGCGCTGTTCGGCTTTACCCTCGGTTTGGGGCGTACTTTATACGCTAAATACGGTCAAAATGCGGAAAAGATACTCTTTCTCGGCGCGATCGGCGCAACCGTTTGTTATTTGACGGCTGCACTGACAAATGCGGCTTGGCTGGGCTTGATCGCCTGCGGATTGACGGGTTTTTGCGTATCCATGCTGTGGCCGGGCAGTTTGATCATCGCATCCGAACGTATCCCGACGGGCGGCGTATTCCTCTACGCTATGATGGCGGCAGGCGGCGACCTCGGCGCATCCGTCGGTCCTCAGCTTGTCGGCGTCGTCACCGACGGCGTTATGGCAAATGCAAGCGCCGTACAGTTGGCGCAAAAGTGGGGACTTACGCTGGAACAGTTGGGCATGAAATTCGGTATGCTCGTCGGTATGCTTTTCCCCTTGATCGCCATTTTCCTGTACCTGCGTCTACTTCGTACAAGGAAAAAAGCGCAAACGCTCCCCCTGCAATCTTAAAAATTTACCGCGCGTATAGAAAACGCGCGGTTTTTTTATTCTTTCACGCATATTATTTTTTTCCTCTACGCACAATAACTGTAAATGGAGGAAATATATGAAAGCAACCGGAATTGTCAGAAGAATTGACGAACTTGGACGCGTCGTGATCCCCAAGGAGATCCGCCGCACCTTACGCATCAAAGAGGGCGATCCCCTTGAAATTTTCACCGACCGCGACGAATTGATGCTGAAAAAATATTCGCCCATCGCCACGTTGGAACGGTTTAGCAAAGCAACCGCCCGTTCCTTAAACGATTTAAGCGGCAAGCTTGCCGTGATTTGCGATACGGACGGCATTTTACACGCCTTTGGCGAAGGGAAAAAAGATCTCGACGGAAAAAGTCTTTCCGAAGATATGGATCGCATTTTACGCGAACGGCGCAGTTATATCGCCAACGCGGCGGAAGGCGGCGATATTCTACCCATCACCAGTACCCGTGAAGAAGGCATCACAGCGCAGGTCATCGTCCCCATCGTTTCGGGCGGGGATTGCCTCGGCGCAGTTGCCGTACTGTCGAAAGAGGACGGCGCGAAAATGGACGGCAGTGATATGAATTTGGCCCGTTTGACCGCGGATATTTTGGCAAATCAATTTGAATAAGACAGTAGGCAGGTACGCAATCAACGCATACCTGCCCCTTTCTTTTTATTCAATCCGACTGTTTTTTCATTCTTTTACGCATACTGTTTTTATGCCTGCAACCTATACGCATCACTTAATCGCAAAATATGCATTGGATACGCTGCCAACCGCGGTACAAAACGTTGTCCGCACCAACCTGCCTCTTTACTTTTTCGGGGCGCAGGGCGCGGATTTTTGCTTTTTTTACCGCTTTTTAAACCCGAAATCGAAAAACCTCGGCTCGTTTCTTCATCGCAAAGGCGGTTACACCGCATTTTGCACCTTGAAAACGCTTGCCTCGCGTGATTTAAAGCTGTTTACCTATATGCTCGGTTTTGCGACGCATTACGCCGCCGACGTCACTTTTCACCCCTTTGTTTACGCGCAATCGGGGAAATCCCCTTTGCGGCATTCCCGCATTGAAGGCGCTTTGGATATACATTTTAAAAGGCAATTTCCCTTATCCCACGAATACGCCTCTCTATTACACAAAAAATTAGCGGAGGAGTCGCTAAACGACCTGTTTTTGGCTTACAGTGCGATTGCCGCAAAATGCGGCTTTCCGCCCCTGCAAAAACCCTCCTTTTTAAGAGCTGTATCCTTGTTCAACGCGTACCCCCCTATCACCTCCGCTATTTTCCCCAACGAAAACAGCCGTACTTTTCAAAAGGCGTTAAACGAGAAACAGTTGCCTTGGGCTTACCCCGCCGCCCCTATCGTACGCAACGACAGCGCGGATATGCTGTTTGAAAAAGCGGTCGATTTTGCCGCACAGTCGTTTGAAAAGTTGATGGAGTGTATTCAAAATCAGCGCGCTCCTTCACGGGAATGGTTTGGGAAAAATTATCTAACGGGTATTTAATATTGCGCGCGCGTGCGCGCGTACAATAATAAATAAAAAAAGCGGACTTTTGCAAGTCCGCTTTTCATTCTTTTTACTTTACGATCCAAAGTGAGGGCCTAACAATTTATCCACAAGCTTTTCGACAAAACCGAAGATACCGTTGGAAAGGTGCGAGCCTTCGCTGAGCGCTTCGCTGATGTTCAAAATTCCGACGTAATCAAACGTTGCAAGAACGAACCAACCGCCGATGCAGATCGCCGCGCCGATAATCATATACAAGATACAGGAAAGCACCAAATCCACCGTACGGGTAGGCGCATTCGAGCTGACGAAACGGCAACACTTCTTCAACAGAATGTTCAAAAGGATCATCAAAACGACGACCACAGCCGACATACATACGCCCGCCAACGCCTTGCCGAGAGGATCTGCAAGCATAGGACCAGCCTTCGAACATACGCTTACGCATCTGCTTACCAGCTTAGAAACGTAATACCATTGTTCCGTATTCGACGCCGCAGGACCGAATGCAAGGTAGAAACAGCCGACGATGCCGCCAAGCGAACCTGCCGTGATCAGGATTACGCGCAAGCTGTTCAATAAGCCGTTGGTATACCCTTTCTTCGCGACAAGAATCACGATACCGATGGTGAGCATATCCAAAAGCGTATTGCTTGCAAATTCCGCAAGCTTTGCAACCGCGGTACTGCCCATAACTACGCCGATCGGCGCAGTCGCAAGACTGGTAGTCGTAATGCAAAGCAACGCCACCGACGCGATCGTCCACAAAATCATCGCGGCGTTGACTACACAGGAGATACCGCCCAGCAATCTACCGACGAAACTGGGGGGATTAAAGCCCGTTTTATAAATACGCTTACCGTAAGGCTGTAAATCGTTTTCGCCGTCGTAATC
>JAFUIT010000004.1 GCA_017468345.1 Clostridia bacterium | reverse complement strand
GCTGACGGGGGATTTGCCCACGCCCATTAAATATTACAACAATAGTATTCACGGCGCATATAAAGAGCTGGAAAAGAGCGCGTGCGAAAAGATGGTCGGCATGCTGCCCGGCGAAATGCAACAGGGGATCGCGCCCTACGTGCTCGCGGACGAAAACAGCGTCGAATACCGTCTTGTCAAGGCGGCGGACCGCTTGGCGGCGTATATCAAATGCGCGGAAGAGCTCCGCAGCGGCAATACCGAGTTTATCAAGGCAAAAAAGAGTATCGAAGAAGACCTGCACAGCCGTAACATGCCCGAAGTGGAGTATTTCTTTGAACATTTTGCGCCGTCGTTTGAACTTTCTTTGGACGAATTAGAAGGATTTTAACATAAAAGGGTTGATATTATGGAAAAATTTTTATTGAACGGACAGTGGAAAATTCAAAGCAAGACCTACGATACAGTAGGGGACGTACCCGGTTCGGTGTATTCGGCGTTGCTTGTTAGCGGCTTGATGGAAGACCCTTTTTATCGGGACAACGAAAGAAAAGCCTTGGATATCATGGACGAAGAGTTCGTTTTTACGAAAGAATTTGAATATAAAAAGAAATCGGACAAGATTTTGCTTGTTTGCGAAGGGATTGATACCCTTTGCGACCTGTATATCAATGGGAATTTCGTTGCGCGCACGGAAAATATGCACCGCGCGTACGTTTTTGACGTTGCGCAATATTTATTGGATGGAAAAAACGTTATTAAGGCGGTTTTCCCCCCGTATGACGCCTATATTAAGGCGAAAAGCAAGGAAAAGAAGATCAGCAGCGGTAGCTGCGCAACGATGGTCGGTTTTTCCTACGTCCGCAAAGCTAGTTATATGAGTGGTTGGGATTGGGGCCCTATGCTCCCCGACGCAGGGATTTGGAAGGATATATATTTGATTGACGGCAATCTTCCCCGCATAACGGGCGTGCGGATTTTGCAACGGCACGAAAACGGAAAGGTGTTCGTTAGCGTAAAAGCGGAAACGAGTATTCCCGCCCAAACAGTCCTGAAAATAATTACCCCCGACGGCAAGGAAATTGCCCTGCAAAGCGGCGTGGAAACGGAAATTGAAAATCCGCAGCTTTGGTGGCCGAACGGTTATGGCAAACAGCCGTTGTATACGGTAGTTACGGAATGTCTGTCAAACGGCAAGGTTGTGGATTCGAGCGAGAAAAAAATTGGCTTGCGTACGCTGGTTGTTAGCCGAGAAAAGGACGAATGGGGCGAAGAGTTTTGCTATAAGGTAAACGGTGTGAAAATATTCGCTATGGGCGCGGAGTATATTCCCGAAGACAATATTTTAAGCAGGCTCAGCCGCGATAGAACGAAGAAATTGTTAGAAGATTGTATTTTTGCTAATTTTAATTCAATTCGCGTTTGGGGCGGCGGCTTTTATCCGCACGATTATTTCTTTGAGCTGTGCGACGAAATGGGTATTATCGTCTTTATGGATATGATGTTTGCTTGTTCTGCTTATCCTTGGGATGAAGAGTTTTTTGAAAACATATCCGTTGAAGTGGAAGAAAACTTAAAACGTATCCGTCATCACGCTTGTATAGGCGTTATTTCTGGGAATAACGAAATTGAAGAAGAAGCGGCTGTTCCCGATTGGTGGACGAAACAAGAAAAAGCTGGCTATTTAACGATGGCGGAGTTTGTAATTCCGCGGATCGTAAAGAGAGTATGTCCTGAAATATCCTTCGTATCTTCTTCGCCGTCTTCGCACGGTTTCTACGATAATCCGCAGGATGAAAACGTAGGGGATCAGCATTATTGGCAGGTTTGGCACGGAAATCTTCCGTTTACCGAATACAGAAACCATTATTTTAGATTTTTAAGCGAATTTGGTTTTCAGTCTTTTCCGTCCATGAAAACGATTGAAGAATTTACGTTGCCCGAAGATAGAAATCCGTTTAGCGCGGTAATGGAATTGCATCAAAGAAACGCGTCTGCAAACGGTAAAATTCTCAATTATCTTTCGCAAACGTACCTTTACCCGTCCAAGTTCGAAAATTTGGTTTATGCGTCGCAACTTTTGCAAGCAGAGGCAATGAAATACGGCGTGGAGCATTTGCGCCGCAACCGTGGCAGATGTATGGGCGCGCTGTATTGGCAATTAAACGATTGCTGGCCCGTTGCGAGTTGGTCAAGTATTGACGGTAACGGCAGATATAAGGCTTTGCATTACGAAGCGAAGAGATTTTTCGAACCCGTACATATCTCTTGCCAAGAAACGGGGGAATATTCCACGCGAAAGGATATTACGGACGAGCGGTACTACGGGTATGAAACCAAGGCGAAAATTTTCGTCAACAACGATACGCTGACGGACGTGGAAGGGATCGTTGAGTGGGCGCTTTGCGCTTCCGACGGTACAGAGTTGCAACGCGGACAAGAAAAGCTGTCTGTAAAAGCGTTGTCGTATGCGAGTTTGGATGAGATCGATTTTAATAAAACAGATCCGCGCAAAAATTATTTGTCATTCTCGTTTAGAGTTAACGGTGAAATTGTGTCGAGCGGTACGGTTCTGTTTACCAAACCCAAGCATTATCAATTCCTTGATCCAAAATTGTCGGTGCAGGTGTGCGGGGATGAGTTGACTGTGCGTGCCGACGCGTTTGCAAAATACATTTATATCAGCAACG
>JAFUIT010000061.1 GCA_017468345.1 Clostridia bacterium | reverse complement strand
GGCGGCAAAAACGTTGGACGTTTCAGACGAAAGCATCGCCGTTTCCATCAAAACGATGCGAAAAATTAACGGTTGGTTTTCTAAAAAATGCTAGGCTTTTCACGGTATTGCACACTTCTTTTTGAAAATCGCGGGCATGGAAAGAAAATTTGGGGATATGTTTTTACATAAAAAGGATGATCCCCTTTGCGAAACCCCGAACAAAGTTTTGATTGAAAAATGGAAGGACGCCATCCCTCAAGCTTCGGCGCTGATACAGCAGTATTTCGATGAATTAAAAGCTTGGGTCGTCAACCAAAAAACTGAAAATGAACTTTTCCGCTACAACTTTAGCGGTATAATAACAACGGAGGAAACTTAATATGCAAGAAACGTCTGTACAAAAAGAACGTTTTACCAAAAAGGAAAAGAGTTGGATACTCTATGACGTAGCAAATTCCGCCTACGTTATGCTGGCTACAGCACTTTTATCCCTCTACTTTAAGTACCTTTCGCCTTCGGACAACCTTTCGTCCGTTTGGGGTTTTACGAACGTTATCGTTACGGTAATCGCCGTATTCCTTTGCCCCATCCTTGGTACGTATGCCGACTTCAGTAAAAAGAAAACCATCTTTATGACCTTTGCACTGATCGGTATTATCAGTTGTGGAGCTTTGTCACTGTTCTCTTTTATTTCTAAATTCACAATTGCAGGCATTTTGTTCTTAATCGTGTATATTATTACGGAAGTCGGTTTTGCTTCGGCAAACGTATTTTACGATTCGATGCTCAACGACATCACCACGGACGATAATATGCACCGAGTATCCGCCAACGGTTTTGCGTGGGGATATATTTGCAGTTGCATCCCCTTTGCGTTCTGTCTCGTTATGTACGTGCTTGGTACCATGGTACCTGGACTTGAGTGGTTTGAAGGTTACGCATTTACAATCGGCTGTCTGATCACGGCGGCTTGGTGGTTGTTCTTCACCCTCCCTCTTTTGAAAAACTACGAACAGAAAAACTTTATGCCCCGTCCTGAAAAGCCCATCAGAGAAACGTTCAAACGTCTCGGCTCTATTTTTGTGGAATTTAAGAAAAATAAGAAAGCTTTGCTTTTCTTGGTTGCATTTTTCTTCTACATTGACGGTGTACATACCATCATCAAAATGGCAACCGCGCTTGGTACCGATTTAGGGTTTGATCAAGTGAAACTGGTTATCATGCTTTTCGTCACACAATTCGTTGCCTTCCCTTGCGCGTTAATTTTCGGTAAACTCGCATCGAAAGTGCCTTGTGAAAAGCTTTTGCTTGTTGCCATTTCAGCATATACTGCGATCGGCGTATTCACGGTATTCCTTACCTACGAATGGCAGTGTTGGATCCTTGTTGTTTCGGTTGGTATGTTCCAAGGCGGCGTACAAGCTATGTCGAGATCTTACTTCACCAAGTTAATCCCCGCGGATAAAACAGGTGAATTTTTCGGGATCTACGACATCTTCGGCAAGAGTGCAGCCATCCTCGGCTTGGGCTTGACTGGTCTTTTGGGGCTCTTCTTCCCCTTGTCGCAATCGAACGGATTTAACATCAGCCTTTTGCCGTTACCCGTACTGTTTGCAGTCGGTTTGGTACTCTTCCTTGTTTCCATGAAAATCCCTGCATCAAAGCAAAGCATTGAAGAAACAACCGAAGCTGATACGACAAGTGACGTTGGCGAAGAATAATTTTTGTGAAAATAGAACCGCCTCTGAAATATATCCAGAGGCGGTTTTTTATATGCGTTTTTATAAAGTTGCAATCACTTCCACTTCCACCAAAACGTTTTTTGGAAGCGTTTTTACCGCTACGCAGCTTCTTGCAGGGTTGGTTGTGAAATACTTTGCATACACGCCGTTGAACGCTGCAAAATCCCCCATGTCCGCAAGGAAACAAGTGGTCTTTACAGACTTTTCGAACCCGCTACCCGCTGCGGCAAGCACTTCGCCAAGGTTCTTCATTACCTGTTCCGCCTGCCCTTCAATGGTCGTTGCTTCTACGTTGCCACTTGCGGGATTGATGGGAATTTGCCCTGAAGTAAATACCATATCCCCGCAAACAATCGCTTGCGAATAGGGCCCGATCGCCGCAGGTGCTTTGTCCGTTGCTACCTTTTTTAACTGTGTCATAATTATTCCTCCTTACAGCAATTTAAAGCCAAAATCCTTTAAAGCCTGACGAATTTGCTCGATATGTTCGTAATTTCTCGTTTCCAAAATAATACGCAAATAACACCCGTTGACGTCCGAGCCTTCGTTTGCTCTTTCATGATGCACCGAAGTAACGTTGCCGCCAAGATCGGCAATAATACGAGATACGTTTTTCAACTGACCAGGCTTATCCTGCAATTCGATAAGAAGCTGACAGCTTCTACCCGACATCAAAAGCCCGCGCTTAATAACGCGCGATAAAATGGTTACGTCGATATTACCGCCTGACAAAACGCATACCGCTTTTTTGCCTGCAAGGTCTACTTTGCCGAACATCGCCGCCGCGACTGCAACTGCGCCTGCCCCTTCCGTTACCAGCTTATGCTGTTCCATCAGCGCAAGGATCGCCGCCGAAATTTCATCGTCCGACACCGTCACAATCTCGTCCACGTATTTACTGCAAAGCTCGTAAGTAAGCTCGCCCGGCATCTTCACCGCGATACCGTCCGCAATCGTCGAAACGGAACTCAACGCTTCCATGGTGCCGTGCTCCACTGCATTTTTCATCGAAGGAGCGCCCGTTGCCTGCACGCCGTACACTTTTACGTGCGGGTGCAAAGTCTTGATCGTGTACGCGATCCCCGAAATCAATCCACCGCCGCCGATAGGCACGATGACCGCATCCAAATCGGGGAGCTGTTCAATAAGTTCCAACGCGATCGTGCCCTGCCCTGCGATGACGTCCTCATCGTTGAAAGGATGAATAAACGTGTAGGCCTTTTCATCACGGAGTTGTAACGCTTTTTGATAAGCGTCGTCGTAAACCCCTTCTACAAGGCAAACTTCCGCGCCGTAACTTTTCGTTGCTTCTACTTTGGAAATGGGCGCGCCGTCAGGCAAGCAAATTACCGCTTTAATCCCATTTTTCTGCGCGGCAAGAGCAACCCCTTGCGCGTGGTTACCCGCCGAACAAGCAATGACCCCGCGCGCTTTTTCTTCCGCGGAAAGTCTGTTCATTTTATAATACGCGCCGCGCACCTTAAACGAACCGGTGATTTGTAAATTCTCCGTCTTTAAGTACAACTGCACGCCCGATTTTAATTTGGGCGCGTAGATTACGTCCGTTTTACGGACGACGTTCTTTAAAACGTTATGCGCTCTATATACGTTGTCAATCGTCAACATAATATTTCCTCTCTTTATTCAACGCATACCTGGTATGCCGATTTTATAATAAGCTGTTAATAAACTGCTCCGCCGCCCTCGCCGAACGGTTGCCCTTTCTTAAGGCAAACGCCTCCGCTTGGATCTCCAGTTCCTTTTCTTCCATTTGAATATTAAAACGTTTGGCAAGTTCCTTTACGATATTCAAGTACAGTTGTTTGTTGGGCTTTGAGAACAGTACGGTCAAGCCGAAACGTTCGGAAAGGGAAAGAGTTTCCTGCAAAGTATCGTTTCTATGCACGTCGTCCCCTTCGCGGTCGGAAAAACTTTCTTTGATAATGTGACGGCGGTTGCTGGTCGCATAGATGACCGCATTGTCCGCCATCGCGCTTGCCGAACCCTCCAACGCCGCTTTCAGCATACTGAAGTTATCGTCGTTTTGGTTAAAGGACAAATCGTCGATGAAAATGATAAATTTCAACGGATTGCCATTGATTTTTGCCATGACTTCAGGCAAATAACGCAGTTGGTCTTTCCGAAGTTCAATCAAACGCACTCCCTCATTGAAAAAGGCGTTTGCGATCGCCTTGACGGTGGAAGATTTCCCCGCGCCCGCATCGCCGCAAAGCAACGTGTTCGCCGCAGGTCTGCCGTCGACGAACGCGCGCGTGTTGGCAATTACCTTTTCCCGTTCTTCTTCATAACCGACAAATTGCGACAGCTGCGTTTTGTCCGCACTGGCAATCGCCTCAATTTGTCTTGTATCCGTCAAACGGAACATAACGCTTGAGGAGAAAATACCGTAACCGTGCTTATCAATATTCCATAAAATATCCTTATAAAGCGCCACCATGTCCGCGTTGAATGAATCAAACGCAGGCAAATCCTGCACGCTCAAAGCCATATCTTCGGCAAAATCTTCTACGCACAAAGCCGCAAAATCGGAAAAAGTGTTTAGTTCTCTTTTCGCCGAATCCAACACCGCTTGCGGAATTTTCACGTCGTGCGCCACCGCTTTTACGTATACGTTTTCGTCGGTAAAGACCAGTTTTTTTACAAGTTCGGTCAGCGATCCGCCTTGCGCGTAAATTTCCGCAACGAACGCCGCGTAAGCGCCGATCTTGGCTTGCTTGTCCGACTTGTCCATCTTACAATAGCGTTCAAATAACGAAAAGACGGGCTGCGACAGCACCCCGCGGAAAAGCGCGCACGCACAAAGACGCGTATACAGTTTTTCCATTTTATTTTCCATAAATTATAACGCCTCGATAATTTTATCCGTCATTTCCGTTGTGGAAAGCGCAGGCACGCCGTGTGCAAGATCCGCCGTACGGTACCCTGCCTCCAACACTTTATCCACCGCCGAAACGATCGCCTCGGACGCGTCCTTTTCATCAAACGCGTACAACAGCATCATCGCCGCCGACAAAACGGTTGCGATCGGGTTGGCTTTGTTTTGACCCGCGATATCGGGGGCTGAACCGTGAATAGGCTCGTACAAGCCACGTTTTCCTTCGTTTAAAGACGCCGAAGGCAACATACCGATCGAACCCGTGATTTGCGACGCTTCGTCGGAAAGAATATCCCCGAACATATTGCTGGTCACGATGACGTCAAACTGCGACGGGTTACGGACAAGCTGCATCGCCGCATTATCCACAAGCATATCGCTTACTTCTACGTCGGGATATTCGACCGCAATCTCGTGTACGATCTTCCGCCACAAACGGGAAGTTTCCAACACGTTCGCCTTATCGATACTCGTCAGCTTTTTACGGCGTTTTCTCGCCGTTTCAAACGCAACGCGCACGATACGTTCGATTTCCATGCGGCTGTAACTTTCCGTGTCGTATGCTTCTTCGCCGTATTTTCCTTCGCGGTAACCGCGTTCACCGAAATAGATACCGCCCGTCAATTCACGAACGATCATGATGTCAAACCCGTTCGCTACGATATCTTCGCGCAAAGGGCATTCCCCTTTCAACGCAGGATACAGTTTTGCAGGGCGAAGGTTGGTAAACAACCCCATCGCCGCACGAATACCGAGCAGCGCCTTTTCAGGACGCACGTTGCCGGGTAAAACGTCCCATTTCGGGCCGCCGACCGCACCCAAAAGTATGCTGTCGGACGCAAGACAGCCTTCCACCGTTTCATCGGGCAAAGGCTTGCCGCAAGCGTCGATCGCTACGCCGCCGATAAGGTAGGGCGTAAAGGTGAAGCCGATATCGAACTTTTTGCCGACCGCACCCAAAACGCGCACCGCGCTGTCTACGATTTCAGGGCCGATTCCGTCCCCTTTCAATAAACCGATTTTATAATTTTTCATACTCACCTCATGCAAAACGGATTTCCCCTTTTGCATTTTATTTTTCTCCGTATCGCAGCACCATGTCTGCGTTGAACGTCAAATTTATTACTTTATATCACCCTTTTGAATGGAAGAAACCAAACCGCCGTTCGTGATGATCTGCTGAATAAACGCAGGGAACGGTTGCGTTTTAAAGCTTGCGCCCGTCGTGCGGTTATAGATGATACCGTTATCAAGATCCGCCTCGACTTTGTCCCCTTCGGAAATACCGTCTACCGCCTCGTCGCATTCCAAAATCGCAAGCCCGATGTTGATGGAGTTGCGATAGAAGATACGCGCAAAACTACGCGCGATGACAAGAGAAATTCCGCTTTCCTTGATGGCGATGTGCGCGTGTTCACGGGAAGAACCGCAACCGAAGTTGTACCCTGCCACCATAATGTCGCCTTCCTGCACTTTGTTTACAAAGTTTTTATCGATGTCCTCCATACAGTGAGAAGCAAGTTCCTTTTTATCAATGGTGTTTAAATAGCGCGCGGGAATGATTACGTCCGTATCCACGTTGTCGCCGTATTTAATCGCTTTTCCGTTGAAAATCATTTCATCACCTCCACGGGGTCTGCAATTTTACCCGCAATCGCACTTGCCGCCGCTACTGCGGGAGAGGCAAGATACACTTCGCTGTCCACGTGACCCATGCGCCCTACAAAGTTACGGTTGGTCGTCGCCACTGCGCGTTCGCCTGCCGCAAGAATACCCATGTACCCGCCCAAACAAGGTCCGCAAGTGGGCGTGGATACGATACAGCCCGCCTCGATAAAAATTTTCAGCAAGCCGTTTTCCATGGCTTTCATATAAATGTCCTGCGTCGCGGGAATAATGATTGCACGGACGCGTTTCGCCACTTTTTTACCCTTGAAAATTTCCGCAGCCTCCGCAAGATCTTTGTAATGCCCGTTCGTGCATGAACCGATTACGACTTGATCGATCTTCACGTCCCCGATCTCGTCGAAAGTTTTGGTGTTTTCGGGAAGATGAGGGAACGCCACGGTCGATTTGATTTCGGAAAGGTCGATTTCGTACGTTTCATCGTATGCCGCGTCCTCATCCGCTTTATAGATGGGGAAATCTCTATCGCTGCGCTCTTTTACGTATGCAATCGTCTGTTCGTCCACCTCGAAAATGCCGTTTTTCGCACCCGCCTCGATCGCCATATTGGAAATCGTCAAACGGTCGAAGATCGTCAGCGATTGAACACCTTCGCCCGTGAATTCCATCGACTTGTACAGCGCGCCGTCCACGCCGATTTTACCGATGATATGCAAAATAACGTCCTTACCCGAAACGTATTTGTTCAGTTTACCTTTGAGGACGAATTTGATCGCGGAAGGCACCTTAAACCATGCCTTACCCGTCGCCATACCGCACGCCATATCCGTCGAGCCTACGCCCGTCGAAAACGCGCCGAGCGCACCGTACGTGCAGGTGTGGGAGTCCGCACCGATCACAACGTCGCCGGGTACGACCAATCCCTTTTCGGGGAGCAATGCGTGTTCGATCCCCATTTGACCGACGTCATAAAAATGGGTCACTTCATGCTTGTCGCAAAAATCACGACACATTTTACATTGCGTCGCCGCTTTGATATCTTTGTTGGGGGCAAAGTGGTCCATGACCATCGTTACTTTGTCCTTATCGTAAACGGAAGTCGCGCCGATTTTTTCAAATTCTCTAATCGCCACGGGGGAGGTGATATCGTTCCCCAAAACGCGGTCAAGATCGACCAAAATCAGCTGACCTGCCTCTACTTTTTCTAATCCCGCGTGCGCCGCAAGGATCTTTTGCGTCATTGTCATTGACATAGTTTTTACCTTCTTAATATTTTAATAACTCTTATAACCGTACATTTCGGATAAACGGCAGGAAACGGGCTCTATTACCGAAGTCGCCGTTGCGCAGTAATGCCATTTTTCCCCTGCGCCGATATCGCTGAGATATGCGTAAGCCGTTTCAAGAACGTTTCCTTCTCCATCGTAAAGCACCACCGTTACGTTTGCATAAATTGTAAAATCGGACGTGTTTTCGATGACCCCTTCCACGTAAACGTCGTACGTTTTGTATTCTTCATCATATACCGCGGAAAGTTTCGGGGCTTGCACTTCTTTGAGCTTCGCCTCTTTCTCAAACAACCACCAACAACCTGTGAAAGCGAAAACCGATAACACAGCCGTCAAGAGCAGCGCCATCCATTTCATCGTTTTTGTTTTCATCATTTTTCCCTCTTATCATTGATTTTTTATATTTAATACGAGCAGTTCAAGGCGCAACGAGTATGCCGATAGGAGCGTACATAGACGTACGTAACTGAGGCACACGCAGTTGCAACGAAGAAATGCGAAGCATATACGCGTTTACTTATTGATGATTGCGCCCTTATCCGCCGACGACACCTGCGCCGCATACCGCTTCAAATAGCCCGAAACTTCTTTTTTCTTTATGGGCATTTCCGCTTTGCGCTTTTCAATTTCTTCGTCGGAAACATTCAGTTTGATGGAATAGTTGGGGATATCGATGGAAATGATATCTCCGTCTTTTACGTATGCGATGATCCCGCCCGAAACCGCTTCGGGGGAAACGTGTCCGATGGACGCGCCGCGCGTTGCGCCCGAAAAGCGTCCGTCCGTAATCAACGCTACGTCCTTATCCAACCCCATACCAGCGATTGCCGAAGTAGGCGACAGCATTTCACGCATACCGGGGCCGCCTGCAGGACCTTCGTAACGAATGACCACTACGTCCCCTTTTACGATCTTACCGCCGTAGATCGCCGCGATGCATTCTTCCTCGCTTTCAAACACTTTCGCAGGGCCTTCGTGTACCAACATTTCAGGTGCGACCGCCGCGCGTTTTACCACGCAACCGTCGGGCGCAAGATTGCCCTTCAATACCGCGATACCGCCCGTCTTGCCAAAGGCGTTTTCGGGCTTGCGGATTACTTCTTCGTCGAGGTTGACAACCCCTTCCAAATTCTCCTTCATCGTCTTGCCCGTGCAGGTCAAAACGGAAGTATCCAAAAGGTTCAACGCCTCCAACTCTTTCAAAACCGCGTGCACGCCGCCCGCCTCGTTCAAGTCTTCCATATAAGTAGGACCAGCAGGTGCGAGGTGACACAAGTTGGGAGTCTTTTCGCTGATTTCGTTGACTTCGTCCAAATCAAACGGCACGCCGCATTCGTTTGCAATCGCGGGCAAATGCAACATACTGTTCGTCGAACAACCCAACGCCATGTCCGCGGTGATTGCGTTTTTGATCGCCGCCGCCGTCATGATATCGCGAGGACGGATATTCTTTTTCACAAGTTCCATTACCTGCATACCCGCATGCTTGGCAAGTTCGATACGCGCGGAATACACCGCAGGGATCGTACCGTTGCCTTTTAAGCCCATGCCGAGTACTTCGGTCAGACAGTTCATCGAGTTCGCCGTATACATACCCGAGCAAGAGCCGCAAGTAGGACATACCTTTCTTTCAAATTCAGTCAGCTGTTCCTCGTTGATCTTGCCCGCCGTGTACGCGCCGACCGCCTCGAACATACTGGACAGAGAACGTTTTTTACCGTTGACTCTGCCAGCCAACATAGGGCCGCCGCTTACGAATACGGTGGGAATATTAAGTCGCGCCGCCGCCATCAAAAGCCCGGGTACGTTTTTGTCGCAGTTGGGAATCATGACCAACCCGTCAAAGCCGTGCGCGCGCACCATCGCCTCGGTCGAATCCGCGATCAAATCGCGAGTGACGAGGGAGTATTTCATACCCGTATGCCCCATTGCAATCCCGTCGCAAACGGTGATTGCAGGGAACATGATGGGCGTACCGCCCGCCATTGCCACGCCAAGCTTTACCGCCTGCGCAATTTTATCAAGGTTGGTATGCCCGGGCACGATTTCGTTGTACGAACATACGACGCCGATCAAGGGACGGGACATTTCCTCGTCCGTCATACCGAGCGCGTGATACAACGATCTGTGCGGTGCGTTTTGAAAACCGTCTACTATCGTATCTTTAATCATATCTTTCACCTATTGCGGAAAAATCCGCCAAGCGCCTTGCGGCGCAGTTCGTTATAATGCGGAGAAGGGTTGTATAGTCGTTCAAACGCAAGTTTCACCCGAATATACAACCTTTACACGCTTAGTTATTGATGAATTTTTCTTCGTCAGCCCAGCTGTACAGCTTTCTGATATCTTTACCCACAACTTCGGAAGGATGTTCCGCCGCGATCTTTCTCATCGCGTTGAAGTGTACCTGCGAACCTGCGTCGGACATATCGAGCAAGAATTCTTTTGCGAACGTACCGTCTTGAATGTCTTTCAAAACTTTCTTCATTGCCTTCTTCGTTTCTTCGGTGATGATCTTCGGACCGGTTACGTAGTCGCCGTATTCCGCCGTGTTGGATACCGAGTATCTCATGCCTTCGAAACCGCTTTGATAGATAAGGTCAACGATCAGTTTCATTTCGTGGATACATTCAAAGTAAGCGTTTCTGGGGTCGTAGCCAGCTTCTACCAACGTTTCAAAGCCTGCCTGCATCAATGCGCAAACGCCGCCGCAAAGAACTGCCTGTTCACCGAAAAGGTCGGTTTCCGTTTCCGTACGGAAGTTGGTTTCCAAAACGCCTGCTCTTGCGCCGCCGATGCCTGCCGCATACGCCAAACCGATTTCCAAAGCGTCGCCCGTTGCGTCCTGTTCTACCGCGATCAAGCAAGGAACGCCTTTGCCGACCTGATATTCGCTACGAACGGTATGACCGGGGCCCTTGGGCGCAACCATGATTACGTTTACGTTCTTGGGAGGCTTAATGCAACCGAAGTGAATGTTGAAACCGTGTGCAAATGCAAGCGTCTTGCCTTCCGTAAGGTTGGGTTCGATGCTTTCTTTGTACAATTTCGCCTGCTTTTCATCGTTGATCAAAATCATGATGATATCTGCAATCGCCGCCGCTTCCGCTGCGGTCATAACTTTCACGCCCTGCTTTTCAGCCTTTGCCCAGCTCTTGCTGCCCTTATAAAGACCGACGATAACATCAACGCCGGAATCCTTAAGGTTAAGAGCG
>JAFUIT010000060.1 GCA_017468345.1 Clostridia bacterium | reverse complement strand
TTTAATATCCTCCGATTGTGTATTTGATTTTTGACTGGCGGGTCATACTTTCATTATACACAATCGGAGTTTTTATTTCAATACTCATCGGTAAACCTCTACCGAACCACGCGACTATCGCGTGGTTTTTCTTTATATCAACAAAAAGCACCTCGAACGAGGTGCTTTTTTCTCTTTATACAGGCATTGCATCATGTATGACTTTTCCTTTCCCTTGTTTGACCACAACGGTTACAACCTCGCTCTTTTCGGCTGTACCCGCCACAACAATTTCTCCGATTTGCAAAGAAAAATTTTCCTTTGTATCCATTGGATTATACACACGCGCAACGTAATCATAGTTTTCACCGCAATGCATATTCACCAATACCACGTTGCCTTCTATCTTCGCTTTGTTAAATACGTTTTCCCCTTTACCCGTCGGGAATACGTTAACTGCATAAGGCGGTTGATTAAAAAGTTCTGCCATTTGCGAAATTTTAAACGCATTTCCGCGCATAAAACGAAGGTTGAACGCATACCTGCCCCCGTCAATCCGTGGTAAATACCTGTCCTGCGGATACAGCTCCTTATTTGGAATGGGATGAAAACAATATCCCGCCCCTCGCAACAGCGTCAAATAAATATACCCGTCCTCAACCTTACCAGAATAGATACCGTCGTTGACGATCGCAAAGATTTCACCATCCTCACGACGCACGCCAAACCATTTTTGGAATACGCATTCCGCATTTGGTTTTTCTTCAATGACGTAAGGTCCGTCACCAACGGCGATCCCATTTTTAAACTCCTTGGGTAAAGGAATTTTTACGCGCAACAACTTATTCTTTTCCGCAAATTCCGCAATAATTTTCATATCCGCAAAGGGTTGGCTTTTATATTGCTTATACTGCAACACCACGTTGCTTTTCCCATTTGTGTATATCCCTTCATACACGGATACAATATTTCCGTTTTCAATCCTTCTTTCAGGGGGAAGTTCCCTATCCAACGCACAAAACGCCTTGACTTCCGCACCCGTCATAACGCGCATCTCCACGGGATTTTTCCCCATGCATTTCAATTCTTCCACGCTCATTCCCCAAGGATCGGCAGTATCTTCGTAAATTTCAAAAATGGGTTTTCCATCCGAAATCGTCCACACCCTTTCCATATCAATTTGTTCCGCAAGCGGAACAGGTTTTCTTTCGTCTGCAGAAACCTTGATTTCAAATCTCGTCAAAGACATGGGTGCCAGTTTTCCCTCAAAAACCACTCTTTTGCGCCAATCAAGATTGAGGGTAGAATCTTCTTTTACCGTTTGACAAGGCAATTCTTTTCCCTCAAAATATACGTGCGGCGTGTAGCGAATTGTTTCGTCCCAATTTTGGTTTTCAAGCATAAATTCCACTTCAATAGGCGTCGCTACCTCGTACGGAGCATAATTAAACACAAACACGGGGAATTCCCCTGCTTTTGCGGGTTTTTGTGCCATTGACATACGTAAAAAGGCTTTTGTGCGGTAATCCATGAGCGTTTTTTCCGCCGCGGCAAGCGCGCAAAGTCCTTCACGCTCTCCTTCGGGTATACACGTACCGGGTAAAACGTCGTGAAAAGTGGCAAGCAACATTCTTTTTTCCGTTTTTTCCATTTCCGCGCCGTCGATATCCACGCCGTTCAATTTTGCCGCCGCCAATATCTTTTCGGTTGCATAAAATAAATTTTCCGTTCGCCTATAGGCTTGTTTCACGCGCGCCATAGATGAATAACACCCCGGCATACAGGTAATAAGCGAAGTTTTTACTTCCCCCGAAACCTCAATACCATCCGCAAACAACGCGTCGGGGGTACTGTGTATAATTTGCGTATCCGTAAATTGCAACTTTTCGATATCCCGTAAATCCTTCCTCGAAGGGCCCCCGCCGTGATTTCCCACACCCCATAAGGAATAATCCACGTCATTCGCGATCGATCGACGGTCTTCTGCGCCGCCCGAACCGAGCATACTGATTGCCCCGCCCGTTACTTCGCGCGTGATTTTTTCTACCGCCGCCCCCAACAAAGTCCCGTACGACTCGCTGTTGCTTACAATGACCGAACTTCCGTCAGGGGACTCCCATTTGAAAAACCGACCGGGGTATACAAATTGATCCCCCATGTGCGGACGGCAGGTCATATAACCTTTATAGCCGTTCTTCGCCAAAATTTGCGGCAAGCCGACGCTGTGTCCAAACGCATCGAAATTATATGCGACTGTGGGTTCTACCCCAAATTTCTCCTTGAAATATTTTTTCCCTAAATGAATATGCCTTACAAAAGTTTCTCCCGCAGGCATATTACAATCGGGCTGTAAATACCATCCGCCCGCAATTTTCCATTTCCCGCATTTAACTAAGTCCTGAATTCGTTTAAGCAAATCGGGCGCGCATTCTTCAATCGCCTCATAAAGCGCCGATTCGTTATGGCAAAAAATATAATCGAATTCTTCCGCCAAATCCGCCGCCGATTTAAAAGTCGCAATCGCAGACGAAATCCCCTCATCCCACGTCCATTGCCAAATGGGATCGATATGCGCAGTACAAATCAAATGCAGTCTTTTCATAACTCACCTCTGTTGTTTACTGTAAGTATAAACTTTATTTTTTATAAAATCAATAGTATTTTTTAATTTATCTATTTCATTTTTTATCATTTGCGGGATATTTTCGATTTTTACGTCACACAAAATTTATAAAAGAAAAGGACCGCAGTCAAACAATTACGGTCTTCACTCATCCTTTATTGAATTGCCTCTTTCAGATACGCCAAGGATTTTTCCACCATCTCGTCGCCGAGGGCTTTATTTGCCTCTCTTGCGCTTTCGGTGAACCAGTGCTTGATATCGTCGATACGGTCAAGCTTGATACAATCGGGATACAGCGCCATTAAAATGGAGCTTTCAAACTTCCCTGCATGGTCGTAGCCCGTCGCGTTTTGCACCGCCGTAGACATCGTAGGAATCACTTTAATCCAACCGAAAGGATTGTTCGCGCCCTCTAATTCTTCATAATAATTTGCATAGCTTTCACTACCCCACCAACCTTCGCCAAGCGTTTCTTCCAAATACTCCATCGTGGCGCGCTTTGCCGCCGTGCGGTAGCAAAGAGTCATGGGCATTTCGCTTTCCTGCTCGAACTGGTGATGGATGACGACGTAAATATTGCGGAAACCCGAATAGAGCATACTTTTGAATACGTAATAAACATAGTCCTCAAACGCGCGTTCGGGCACGTGTACCGTACCGCTTTTTCTGCCGCCCACCGCATAGCTTGCAGGGCTGTACGAAATCGTCGGCGCGATCATCATTTCCTTTTCTTTCGCAAGCTTTTTAATCAGCCCTTCCGCGATCAGCGTATCGCAGCCGTAGGAGCAGTGCGGACCGTGGTATTCGACCGTCCCCCCAACGAATACGAGGGGAATATTTTTTTCTTTTACGTAATCCGTTTCACGCGGAAAAGAATGGTCTAAAATCATAGTTTTTTACCTCAATATGCTAATGTGGTGTAATATGCAAGGTTGGTTTGACGATTGTCAAGTCTGCCGTACTGCACGACGATTTTTTGACTGCTTTCCAACTTCATCGCATACTGCGTTTCCATCGGTACGACAAAACCGCACATATCGTCCACGTTGTTCATTCTGAAACAACGCACTTTTTGCGGTTCGACCGTCCAAGTGATACCTTCGTAAGCCTCTTTATTGTCAAAATAAATTTTTACCTTGATCACCGCCGTCTTTTTCGTATCGTTGACGACGATCACGCTTTCGTGTCCTTTAAGAACGCCCTCGCCCTCGGGGGGAAGTTCGCAATCGGGAATGATCCAATTTTTCTTTCCTACTGTCATTTTTTACTCCTTATAAACCGTAAACGGCGAAGATGCGAGCAGTTCAAGGCGCGCGGAAATGCAACGATGAAATGCGACGCATATACGGCGTTTTAGAAACCGAGTTCGATGATGCCTTTCTTAAGGTAATCGGTATAGCTTTCGCAACCGTCTTCGCGGATCGCAACGCCCTTTTCCCAACGGCAACCGAACGTAGGACCGGAAATGAAGGTATCGATTTGGAACGTCATATTCTTTTCCAAAGGATAGTGGGTGGAAGTTTCCATCCAAGGCGCTTCTACTTCGATCATACCCGTACCGTGGCAAGGCCCGTAAACGTAGTTCTTGCCATAGCCTGCGTCTTTATACATCTGCAAGAAACGCTTTGCAACGTCGTCTGCATAAACGCCAGCCTTGAGCTGCTGTTCCGTCCATTCGTGCATTTTCTTACAAAATTCGATAAGGTCGCGGCGTTCCCCTTCCAATTTACCCATACATACAGGCAAACCGATGGAGGGCGAATAACCGTCGATCTTTGCCGACAAGTTGAGCTGTACAATGTCGTTTTTACCGATTTCACGATAACGCGAACGGGAGATCGCGTGACGGGTACTTGCTTCACTGAACACGTACATGGGTAAGCCTTCGTACTCTGCGCCGTGTTCGTAAATGACCTTCTGCGCAATACCGACCATCTGCAGTTCGGTTACGCCCGGTTTCAACGCCTTGATAACTTCGTCCGTTGCAATTTCGATGATACGGAAACCTTCTCTAAGACAAGCGATTTCGTTTTCGCTCTTGATCTTACGAAGATTGACCATGATATCGTTGCATTTTACGATTTCTGCCTTCGGATAGCTTGCTTTCAAGCCTTCGTAAATGGGCAACGTGCATTCTACGTAGCTACCCAAACCGATTTTGATATTTTCACCCGTAACGCCGATCGCTTTGAATACGTCGTTGAACGTCGAAGGGGTCAATTCGGGATAGGAAGGGTCAGCCGATTCTCTAAATTCACGGAGAACGAATACCTTTTCGATCTTACCGAAATCCGCGCCGAAAACTTCCGATTCGGGACCAACCAAAAGCGCCGCGTCGCCCTTTGCGGAAATCGCTACGCCTGCTCTTTCAAATACGGGCCAAAAACCGGAGAAATAACGTGCGTTTGCATAGTCGCTTTCCGTGGACGCTACCACCATAACGTCCAAACCGCGTTCCTGCAGCATTTTTGCCGCGCGCTGAATTCTTTCTTGATATTCGTGATCGGGGATACAAATTCTGCTCATATTGTCACCTCAAAAAATATTTTTTCTTTATTTTAACACATCCCCCCTCGTTTGTCTTTACAAAATAGTATCTTTTTGGTACAATATTGTAAATAATTTTGTTTTGGAGTACCAAATGGAATTCGTTTTGAAATCCTTTAAAATCGATTTGAATATCACGCGGCTTGCGAATATCCATTATTTCGAGTTCACGCCAAACTACCACACCGTCAACGATTCGCACGGGTTTTGCGAGTTGATTTATGTGGACAAAGGGAGCATCGAAATCGTTTCCGACTGCTACACGGGCGGTTTGCGCCAAAACCAAATGATTTTACACGGCGCAAACCAAAACCATTCGCTCAGCTGTAACGAAAAGGTTGCGCCGAATATCATCGTTATCGGGTTCGAGTGTCAATCGGAGCATTTGGACGTGTTGACCCGTTCCCCTTTGCTGTTGACGGACGAACTTCAAAAAATGCTTGCGGAGATCATCAAGGAGGCGCGTACCGTATATCTGCCTCCCTACGACGTTCCCAACCTTAAAAATATGAAAAAGCGGAAAAATTTTGCTTTTGGGTCGGATCAGCTGATCAAGAATTATTTGCAAGTTTTTTTAATCAAATGCCTGCGTTTAACCGCCTCCGCAAAGCCTGCATATCACGCGCAAAAGCATTTACCCGCGGAACATACGCAAATTTACGAAATTAAGCGGTATATCGATGAAAACTACCGTCAAAAAATCGCGGTGGAGGAGCTTTGCTTCCTTTTTAATACCAACAAAACCTCCCTTTCCGCTTCCTTTAAGCAGGCGTTTGGAAAGACCATCATCGATTACGTCAATACTCTGCGGATCGAGTACACGAAATCCCTACTGCGCGAAGGCTCGCATACGCTGACGCAAATCGCCGACCTCTTAAACGTATCCTCGGTGCATTATCTTACCGCGCTGTTTAAAAAATACGTGGATATGACCCCGACCGAATATTTGCACACCATACGAAAAACGTTGAACTTACAATAAATTTACAGGAGAAAATTATGTCACCTTATCTGATCGTCGGCATTGCCGTTATCGCTTTCATCTGCATCGTTTTGGCGATTGCTTATTACTGTTTCCGCAGGGTGTTTTATTCGCCTGCGCGCACCCCTTTAAAGGAAGATGAATATGAGATCCCGCCGGGAGAAATTTACGAGCCATATCGCGAAGAAATGGTCGCGTGGATGAAAGAAACGCGGGAAATGCCTCACGAAAAAGTGTCCGTTTCCTCTTTCGACGGATTGACTTTACGCGGACGGTATTACGAATATCAAAAAGGCGCGCCCGTTGAAATGCTGTTTCACGGTTACCAAGGCAACAGCGAACGGGATCTTTGCGGCGGCGTACAGCGTTGTTTTTCACTCGGCAGAAACGCCCTCTTGATCGATCAGCGCGGCAGCGGCGAAAGCGACGGACACGTCATTTCTTTCGGGATCAACGAACGAAAGGATTGCTTAAAATGGATCGAATTTGCCATTGAAAAATTCGGAAAGGACGTCAAAATTATGCTCGGCGGGGTATCCATGGGCGCGGCGACCGTCCTGATGACGGCAGGCGAAACTTTGCCCGAAAACGTCGTTTGCGCGTTGGGGGATTGCGGATATTCCTCCGCGAAAGAGATCATACAAAAAATCGTCAAAGAAATGCATTTACCGCCCAAACTTGTCTATCCTTTTATTAAGCTGGGCGCAAGACTGTTCGGGCATTTCGACCTCGATGAAACTTCCCCCGTAAAAGCGATGGAAACCTGTAAAATCCCCGTGTTGCTGTTACACGGCGACGAGGATGCTTTCGTTCCCTTTGAAATGAGTCAAAAAATTTACGACGCCTGTACCACGCCGAAACGGTTGATTACCATAAAAGGTGCGGGGCATGGTCTTGCCTATCCCAAAGATAAGGCAGGTTAT
Source organism: Clostridia bacterium (assembly GCA_017468345.1). Taxonomy (GTDB): domain Bacteria; phylum Bacillota; class Clostridia; order Christensenellales; family Borkfalkiaceae; genus Scatosoma. The sequence continues at coordinate 418 of JAFUIT010000060.1, read as the reverse complement.
ATCGCCGCGTTGAAAGAATTTGAAAAGGAATACCTTTGACAAACAAAAAACCACGGAAAAGGCAGGTTCTCATAAGGATATTAAGTCAAATCCAAGAGAAAATGCCGATTGAGAGTGGCTAAACAAGAAAAATGCAACATGGACGAAAAGTCTGTGTTGCATTTTTCTTTATGCTTTCGCTCCCCAAAATTTGCGCCGCAATAAACAAAGAATAAGCCCGGCGAAAAAAAGTTGGATTTATTTTCGAAAAAATGCTGGACTTCCTATCTCTTCTGTGGTATGTTGTTGTGCTAACAGGAGGTGCAACGCATGAAAAGTATGATAAAAGAACTGTGGCACGGAAACATAATTCCTCAAGAGGATAGTAGAACCAACTCGCCACAAATGAAGGAACTCCTCGGCTACATGGCAAGGCATC
>JAFUIT010000059.1 GCA_017468345.1 Clostridia bacterium | reverse complement strand
CGCGCCTCCATCTACAACGCGATGCCGTACGAAGGCGTGGAAAAGTTGGTCGCGTTTATGACGGAATTTGCGAAAAACAACCCGAAAACGTAAAAGTTTTTTATTGAAAATAAAAAAAGTTGGCACAGCGCTCTTGACAGCGGGGAAAGTATGAGTATAATATTACCATGGAGAGAATGAAAATGTTAAAAGTGAAATTGATGAATAAAATCGCAAAGGTCGGCACGGACGTTTTGTCCTCCACGCGGTATGAGGTCGGGGACAAAGTGGAAGGCGAAGACGCCGTAATGGTCCGTTCGGCGGCTTTGCACGAAATGCCTTTTTCGCCCAACTTACGTGCGATCGCTCGTTGCGGGGCAGGCGTAAACAACATTCCCGTGGATAAATGCACGGATAGCGGGATCGTCGTTTTCAATACGCCGGGCGCAAACGCAAATGCGGTAAAGGAACTGGCGATCGCTGCGTTGGTGCTTGCGTCACGCGACGTGATCGGCGGTGTGAAGTGGGTGGAAACGCTTGCAGGGCAAGCGGACGTTGCCAAAACGGTCGAAAAGGGCAAATCGGCGTTCGTCGGACACGAACTTGCGGGAAAAACGCTGGGCGTCGTCGGCTTGGGCGCGATCGGCGGTATGGTCGCAAACGCGGCGATTTCGTTGGGTATGAACGTTATGGGTTACGACCCTTACATTACCGCAAAAGCGGCGTGGAGTTTAGCTCCTTCCGTTCGTCAAGCCTCCGATTATGCGGATATCTTCAAGCATTGCGATTATATTACTCTGCACGTACCGGCTACGCCGCAAACGAAAAATATGATTTGCGAAAAGACGTTGGCGCAGATGAAAAACGGGGTGCGAATCCTTAATCTTGCGCGCGCAGACCTCGTCAATGCCGAGGACGTTAAAAAGGGTTTGGAAAGCGGCAAAGTCGCTTCGTATATCACCGATTTCCCGACGGAAGAAACGGCAGGGGTGAAAGGGATCATTGCCATTCCGCACTTGGGCGCGTCGACGATCGAATCGGAAGATCATTGCGCGATCATGGCGGCGCAGCAGTTGGACGAATTTTTGACCTGCGGCAATATCCGTAACAGCGTCAATTTCCCGACGGTCGGCATTCCGATGTCGGAAAAACCGCGCGTATGTATCATGAATAAGAACGTGCCGAATATGCTTTCGCAGATTACGTCCGTATTTTCCTCGCAAAATATCAACATTGAAAATTTGGCGAACGGCTCGAAGGGCGAGGTCGCGTATACGATCGTCGAAACGAATGCGGAAGCAGATGCGGCGATTGTGGAAAAATTAAAAAACATCGAAGGCGTGTTCGGGGTGCGAACGTTCGCCTAAAAGGAGGACGGTATGTCCGAAAATATTTTAAGAGAAGAAGAAATGATCGCGTTCGAATTGCGCGCTCTGTATCAAAAATACGGATATTTGCCGTATAAGATGAGCAAGTTCGAAGAATACGATTTATACGCTCGCAACAAAGAATTTTTGGAGGGGGCGCGTATCGTCACGTTCAACGATACGGACGGAAAACTGTTGGCGTTAAAGCCGGACATTACGCTGTCGATCATCAAAAACGACGCGGACGATGGGGCAAAACGCAAAGTGTATTACAACGAAAACGTATACCGCGCATCGAAAAAAACGGGCGCGTTTAAAGAACTGCACCAGATCGGCGTGGAATGCGTCGGCGACGTCGATTTGTACGACGTGTACGAAACGGTATGTTTGGCGGCGGCAAGCTTAAGTAAAATCAGCGATAAATTCGTTTTAGACGTTTCGCATTTGGGTATTTTGACGGCGGTTTTACAGGGCTTAAACGGCGGGAAAACGTTTGAGAAAGCGGCGAAACGCTGTCTTGCGGAAAAGAACGTACACGAACTGAAAACGTTGTGTGAAAATTACGGTGTACCGTCGGAAAAACTGACGGCGCTCATCGGGACGTACGGCGCGCCGAAAACCACCCTTGAAAAGCTGGAAAACGTTTGCGAAAGCGATGAGGAAAAAGCGGCTCTTGAGGAGTTAAAAACCATTTGCGCATTGCTTGAAACTACGAAATATGCGGACAATATTCGTTTGGACTTTTCGGTGACGGGCGGCGGAAATTATTACGACAATATCGTGTTCAAAGGGTTTATCGACGGGATCGGTGAAGGAGTGCTTTCAGGCGGCAGATATGATAAATTGCTTGCCCGTATGGGTAAAAAATCGGGCGCGATCGGATTTGCCGTGTATCTCGATTTGTTGGAAGAAATCCAAACGGACCGCCGTGAAACGGACGTGGACGTTGTGGTATTATACGATGAAAGCGTATCTGTGGAGGAGGTCGCAAAGACGGTTAGAAAACTGATTGCGGAAGGCAATTCCGTCAGCGCACAAAAGACGGAAAGCGGCTTACGCTGTAAGCGTTACGTGGATATTCGGGGAGGGAAACAATGTTAAATATTGCGCTTCCCAAAGGGCGTTTGGGAGAAAAAGTATACGCGATGTTCGAACGCGCCGGCTACGAATGTCCGTCTATTAAAGAAAACAATAGAAAACTGATTTTTGAAAACGCGGAAAAGGGCGTACGTTATTTTTGGGTCAAGCCTTCCGACGTATCCATTTACGTGGAACGCGGCGCGGCGGACGTGGGCGTTTGCGGTAAGGATATTTTGGCGGAATATGCCCCCGACGTATATGAACTGCTCGATTTTAAAACGGGCGTATGCCGTATGGCGGTGGCTGGGCCGAAGGATTTTTACGACGACGGTCAAAGGACCTTGAAAGTCGCGACGAAATTTGAAAACTGCGCCAAAGCCTTTTATGCGAAAAAGGGCAGGGATATCGATATCATCAAGTTAAACGGTTCGATTGAAATCGCGCCCATTTTGGGGCTTTCGGACGTCATTGTCGATATCGTGGAAACGGGTACGACCTTAAAGGAAAACAATTTGGACGTAATCGAAACGGTATTCCCCATCAGCGCGCGTTTGATCGTCAATAAAGCAAGCTTTAAGTTTAAGACCGCGGCGGTAGAGGATTTGACGGAAAAACTCCGCGGAATGATTGAAGAATAAGAGAGAGAATATGATTAAAATATACAAATTCGACGAAGTGCCTTCCGAGGAAGTTTTCGCCCGTTTCAGTCCCACGGCAAGCGTGGAGGGCGTAGTGGCGGAAATCATCGCGGAAGTCATCAAAAACAAGGACGCGGCGCTCAAAGCATACGCGCAAAAATTCGACGGCGTTACGTTGGACGCTTTGGAGGTAACGCAGGCGGAAATTGACGCGGCTTACGAAAAAGCGGATAAGGCGTTTGTGACGGTTTTGGAGGAGGCGGCGGCAAATATCCGTCAGTTCCATACGAAACAGGTGCGCGAAGGCTTTGAGATCCAACGCGAGGACGGGGTTATTATCGGGCAAAAGGTCACGCCGATCGAAAAGGTGGGCTTGTACGTGCCCGGCGGTACGGCAGCGTATCCGTCCACTGTTTTGATGGATGCCATTCCGGCAAAGATCGCTGGCTGTAAAGAGATCGTAATGGTGACGCCCCCTGCAAAGGACGGCAGCGTCAACCCCGACATTTTAACGGCGGCAAAAGTAGCGGGCGTGACCCGTATTTTCAAGGTGGGCGGCGCGCAGGCGGTTGCGGCGCTTGCATACGGCACGGAAAGCGTACCCAAAGTGGACAAGATCGTAGGCCCCGGTAACGCGTACGTTGCCGAGGCGAAAAAGCAGGTGTTCGGTAAAGTATCCATCGATATGATCGCAGGACCGAGTGAGATTTTGGTTTTGGCGGACGATACCAACGACCCTGCGCACGTGGCGGCGGATCTTTTGTCGCAAGCGGAACACGATAAAATGGCAAGCGCGGTGCTTGTCACCGACAGCGCGGATTTTGCGGAGAAAGTATCGCAGGAGCTGGAAAGACAAATTCCTTTATTGCCCCGACGGGAAATCGCGCGGAAATCGATTGACGACAACGGAAAAATCATCGTTGCGGACGATTTGATGCAGGCGATCGACATCGCCAACGAAATCGCCCCCGAACATTTGGAACTTTGCGTGGACAACCCCTTTGATTATTTGGATAAAATTCAACACGCGGGTTCGATTTTTATGGGCAAGTATTGTCCCGAGGCGTTGGGGGATTATTTTGCAGGCCCTAACCATACGTTGCCAACCAGCGGTACGGCGAAATTCTCCTCGCCCTTGTCCGTGGACGATTTTGTGAAGAAAACGCAATACAGCTATTACACCGAAACGGCTTTGGATAAAGTGGCGGACAAGGTAGCCATGTTCGCGAATAAAGAGGGATTGCAAGCGCATGCACGCAGTGCAACTGCCCGTAAAAAGTAAATAAATTGAGCGTAATCATGAGTAAATATTTTAGCGAAAAATTTTCCGCGCTGACCCCGTACGTACCGGGGGAACAGCCCAAGGAGAGAAAATACGTAAAATTGAATACCAACGAATCTCCGTTTCCGCCCCCCGAAAGCGTGGTGGGGGCGGCAAAACGCGAGGCGGGGGCGTTGCAGTTGTATTCCGACCCCGAAAACAGCCGTTTGATCGATTTGGTGGCGAAAACGTGGGGAGTAAAGAAAACGCAGGTTATTGCGACCAACGGGTCGGACGAAGTGTTGAACTTTGCCTTTATGGCGTTT
>JAFUIT010000058.1 GCA_017468345.1 Clostridia bacterium | reverse complement strand
GCCAGTCGCTTGCGCCGTGAAGAACGGGCGAAAGCTATCCCCGCGGTATGGGATAGGCTGTAGAAAGGGAGTGAGGAAGCGCGCAAAGTTGCCGCAGCGACTTTGGCGGACGTGAAAAATGCGATGAAGATCGATTATTTTGCGGATAGATAATAAAAAATTAGCCCGACGCAACGTATTGCGTCGGGCTTTTCAATAGAGGAAATAAAGAAAAAAACCGAGGAGCTTGTCCTCGGTTTTTCTTAACCCTTAAATTAGTTGTTGATGATATCCTTGTAAGCTTTACCAAACTTCATAACGGGTTTCTTGCAAGCGGGAATAGCTACTGCAGCCTTCGTCTGAGGGTTGATACCGGTCTTTGCAGGAACGTCTTTTACTTCAAACGTACCGAAACCAACAAGCTGAACTTTTTCGCCAGCCTTCAAAGCTTCCGTAACGGATGCGATGAATGCGTCGTAAGCCGCCGCTGCGTCTTTCTGAGAGAAACCTGCTTTGTTTGCAATTGCTTTGATCAATTCGCCTTTGTTCATAAGAGTTATATCCCCTTCTAAAATAAATTTCTTAAACCAAAAGTTTTAAGTTAATGCTATTATATCCTATCTTTTTCCATTTGTCAATAGTTTGGAAGAAAAAAAATCGCGAAAAACCCTGAAAAATAAAGGTTTTTTTTACTTTTTTTCTAAAAAAACCGATTAAAAACGAAAAAACATAAAAAAATCGCTGAACTCCGCTTATTCAAAGGCTTTTAGACGTTTTTTGGCATTGTATATCCGCAAATAAAAAAAGGCGCGTTTTTTTTATAAAACACGCCTTAAAAAATCGATTAAATTTCGTCGATGTAAAAGCCCAAACCAAGCACTTGAGATACGTTGGACATAACCGCGAACGAGTCGGGGTCTACCTGTTTCATGATACGCTTTAAGGTGACCACTTGTCTGCGGTTGACGACGCAAAGCAACATGGTGTGCGTAATTCTTGTATACATACCCGTCGCAGGGATTGCCGTGACGCCGCGGCTGAGTTCTTTCATGAGCGCTTTTGCCATTTCATCCGGCTTGTCGGTGATGATGCGGAATTCGCGCGCCGATTGGAAACCGTTGGTGACCGATTCGTTGGTCTTACTTTCGATATACGCTTCAAATGCAGACATCATGATGGGGAGTAGGGTAACGGCGAGGGTATCCCCTTTAAAGACGAAGATGGACGCGCTGATGACGGTTACGTTGATACCGAAAAGCATCCATGCGATCGAGTTTGCGCCGACTTTGCGTTGAATGATGACGGCAACGATATCCGCACCGCCCGTACTGCCGCCTACCTTAAAGGCAAGCGCGATCGCCGTACCGATACAAAGCCCCGCGCCGATCGCCGCGAAGATTTTTTCGCCGCCCGTGCCGAATTCTACCTTAAAATCATCTAACAGTTGTTCCAACAACAACAGCCACAACGATTGCAACCCGATGTTCATCGCGGAAAGAACGGCAAAACGTTTTTTCACAAAGAAGAAGGCGAGTATAACCAAGGGGAGGTTGATGGAAAACAACACCAAACTTTGAGGAATTTTCCCCTTTGACGCGACGTTGACAAGAATGGCAATACCGCTGACGCCGCCGATGGTGAAGTTGTTGGGGGTGATCAAACTATGCGCGGCAAAAGCGATCAAAAGGGAGGAGATGAGTGTGTATACGACCGCACGTATCCAAAAGGTCATTTTTCCCTTTTTCGTGGTTTTGACTGCGTCTAAATCCGCTTTTGTGATTTTCGGGGGAAGGGATTCTTCCACTGCGCCTATTTCAGGCGCTACAATTTCTTTTTCTTCCATAATATTATATATATCCGATTTATTCTTTTGTAATTACAACGCTTCTACAACGACGGTGATCTTTGCCGAAATGCCTTCCATGAAACGGATTTCCGCAGGGCAAGAGCCGAGATTTTTTAAAGGATCCATTTTGATTTTCTTTTTATCGATGTCAAAACCCATTGCCGCGAGGGATTCCGCTACGTGCAACGAAGTAACGCTGCCAAATACCTTGCCGTTTTCACTGACCTTGATCTTGACCGTGACCGATTTCCCGTTCAACGATTCCGCCAAAGCTTTCGTCGCTTTGATTTCTTCCGCTTTATGGAACGCTTCCGACGCTTTCTTTTGCGCCGCTTCATGTACGTTGCTTGCCGTACCCGCTTTTGCCAGACCTTTCTTGATCAAGAAATTTTTGCCGTAACCGTCCGAAACTTCTACGACGTCGCCTTTTTTACCCGTGCCTTTTACGTCTGCCAATAAAATGACCTTCATTTGCATATCCTCCTTTTTTGGACGGAAAAATGCCGTCCGTTATCTTTTCAGCTATATTGTACAAGAAATTTTTACAAATGTCAATAATCTTTCGCAAATTTACCCATACTGTCGATACCGAAAAGGAGGAATTTTTAATATGATGAACGAAAACGTACAAGAAGTGAATACCAGCATCGGTTGCGGTGTGACCGAATGTAAGTATAACCGCGCGGGCGATTATTGCACGCTGAGAAAGATCCACGTGGGCAATACGTGTAACTCCGCGGCGGATTGCTGCACTTGTTGCGACAGTTTCGAGCAGAAGTAAGCTTGGGATCAATAAAGAGGAAGGGCAAGTCCCTTCCTCTTTT
>JAFUIT010000057.1 GCA_017468345.1 Clostridia bacterium | reverse complement strand
TTGCTGCCCTTATAAAGACCAACGACAACGTTCACGCCCGAATCTTTCAAATTCAATACGTGCGCGTGACCCTGCGAACCGTAACCGATGATCGCAACCGTCTTGCCGTTCAATTTGTTCAAATCACAATCTGCTTGATAAAAAATTCTGTTTGCCATGTTAGTTTTCCTGTCCTTTATTGAAATTTTTTTATTATTTTTAGGTTAAAATGCTGTTAACGCAGTCCTCATTCGGAGAAAAGCGTTTTGTTGCCTCTGTCCAAAGCGACGATACCCGTGCGGCACATTTCCAAAATGCCGAAGGGTTGCATCAATTTCACAAACGCGTCGATCTTGGAAGGACTGCCCGTTACCTCGATGCACATTCCGTCAAGGGAATAATCGATAACACTCGCGCGGAACACGTCCACCGCCGTCATGATGTCGCTGCGGTATTCCGATTTGTTGCAGACCTTGATCAGCATCAGTTCGCGCTTGATCGGTTCTTCTTCCAAAACTTCTACCTTCTTTACAACGAGCAGTTTTTTCAGCTGATTGATCAACTGTTCCTTTACGTAAACGTCCCCTTTCATCGCGATGGTGATACGGGAATATTCGGGATGTTCCGTTTCCCCTACCGTCAATGCGTCGATGTTGAAACCGCGACGGGTGAACATTGCCGTAACGCGGGTCAATACGCCCGCTTTGTTGTCTACGTATACCGCAATTACAAATTTATTGTTTTCCATATCATTCACCCTCCTTATTTCTTGATCATCGTGATGATATCGTCGATCGCGCCGCCGGGAGGAAGCATGGGCAGTACCAGTTCGTCCTTGTCAATGCGTACGTCGATTACCACGGGTTTATTCGCTTTTACCGCGGCGGTAAACGCCTTTTTGAATTCCACTTCCGTTTCCGCCAAGTACCCGTCCGCGCCGAACGCTTTTGCCAACGCTACGAAATCGGTCTTTCTCGAAAGTACCGTCTGCGAATAACGTTTTCCGAAGAACAGCGTTTGCCACTGTCTTACCATACCCAACACGCCGTTGTTCATCAAAACGATAACGACGGGGATTTTATAGGTGACCGCAGTTGCCAACTCGTTCAAGTTCATACCGAAACTGCCGTCGCCCGTGATCAACACAACGGGATCTTTCGTCGCTACGTACGCGCCGATCGCCGCGCCGAGTCCAAAGCCCATCGTTCCCAAACCGCCGCTGGATACGATACGGCGGGGACGGTCGAACGTCGAATACTGCGCCGCCCACATTTGGTGCTGACCAACGTCCGTTGCCGTGATCGTCGCGGGAAGTTTGTTGGCGTTGATGATGTCGAATACCTGTCTGGGGGTCAAAGGCGCAGTCGCGGACGCCGCGATCTCGTCTTCAAAGCCCTTTTCTTCCTTCTTCAATTCGTTGACGCGAAGCAACCATTCAGTATTGTCCTTTTCTTCGCACTTCTTTGCAATTCTCTTAAACGAATCCTCTACGTCGCCAACCAAACCGAGATTTACGCGCACGTTTTTGTTGACTTCCGCCGAATCGGGGTCAAGCTGAATAATTTTGCTCTTTTTCGCAAACTTGGACACGTTACCCGTTGCACGGTCGGAGAAACGAACGCCGACAGCCAAGATAAGATCCGCTTCGTTTTGCGCCATGGAGGAGGCGTAATGTCCGTGCATACCCTGCATACCGAGGAAACGGTCGCTGTCCTGCGGTACGGAGGAAAGCCCCATAAACGAACAGCCGATCACCGCGCCGATCTTCTTTGCAAAAGCAACGATCTCCTCGCCCATGCCAAGCCCTGCCGCGCCGCCGCCTACGTAAATGTACGGCTTTTTCGCCTCGTTGATGAGCGCCGCCGCTTCGTCGATCAAGCTTTCCTTCACTTTAGGCAAAGGAATTTTCTCCGCTACGGGCTGAGGCTCGTAATCATAGGTCGCCACTTGCACATCCTTGGGGATATCGACGAGTACGGGGCCGGGTCTGCCCGATTTTGCCACCGCAAACGCCTCGCGCAAAGTATCCGCCAAATCGGCGATATCGCTGACGAAATAATTGTGTTTCGTAATAGGCAATGTCACGCCGGTGATGTCGATTTCTTGGAAACTGTCCTTACCGATCAAAGAGCAAGGAACGTTGCCCGTAATCGCAACCATGGGTATGCTGTCGAGCATCGCCGTCGCAATACCGGTGACGAGGTTGGTCGCGCCCGGGCCGCTGGTTGCGATACATACGCCGACTTTGCCCGTCGCCCTCGAATACCCGTCCGCCGCGTGCGCCGCGCCCTGTTCGTGCGCCGGCAACCCGTGGTTGCTTTTGTCCTGATATTCGTACCATGCGTCGTAAATATTGATACCCGGTCCGCCGGGATAACCGAAAACGTCGGTTACGCCCTGTTCAATCAGGGTCTGTATTAAAATTTGAGCACCTTTCAATTTCATTGTTTTCTCTCCTTACGTTTATTTATCCAAATGCATATTATTTCACTGCTAACATTCTATTTACTGCGGATACCAAAGCCCGTATGGACGACGTCATGATATCGCTGTGAATGCCGACGCCCCAATGGGTCGCGCCCTCCTCAACGATGCTGACGTAGGACGCCGCTTTTGAGGTGGATTTTTCCTCCAACGCGTGTTCGACGTAGCTTTCCAGGGTGTACTGTCTGCCCGTTACCGCCTTGATGGCGTTGGATACGCAGTCCAGCCTACCGTTGCCGCTGACTTCTACCGTCTGCGCCTTGCCTTGATATTCGATTTCCACCGTGCCTTTCACTTCGTCCGCGCTGACGTCCTCGTAAGCCGCGTTGACCACCTTCAGCACGTCGTGCAAATTGACGAAATCCCTCAAGAAAATGTCATGCACTTCGTCGGGCGAAAGTTCCTTATGCGCATGGTCGGAAATACTCTTGACGTGATAACCGAACGTTTCGCGCATCTTGGGTGGCAATACCAACTTGAACTGCGTTTCAAGGATATACCCGATCCCGCCTTTCCCCGATTGAGAATTGATACGGATAACGTCCGCCTCGTACACTCTGCCGACGTCGGCAGGGTCGATGGGGAGATAGGGTACAGTCCAACTGTTCGCGCCCTTTTCCACGCGGTATTTCATGCCCTTTGCAATCGCGTCCTGATGAGAACCCGAAAAAGCCGCAAATACGAGCGATCCGCTGTACGGCTGACGTTCGCTGACCTTCATACGAGTCACCCGTTCGTACACTTCGGTGATGGCGGGCAAGTTGGAGAAATCCAGCTCAGGGTCAACCCCTTGCGAATACATATTCAGCGCCAACGTGATGATGTCTACGTTGCCCGTGCGCTCGCCGTTGCCAAACAGCGTGCCTTCGATACGGTCGCCGCCCGCAAGCAAGCCCATTTCACTGTCCGCCACCGCGCAACCGCGGTCGTTATGCGGATGCAGGGAAATGATGACGTTTTCCCTGTTTTTCAGGTTTTTGCACATATATTCCACTTGGTTTGCGTACACGTGCGGCATCGAATGCGCCACCGTGACGGGCAAGTTGATGATCGCTTTGTCGTCGGGGGTAGGTTGCCAGATATCCAAGACGGCGTTGCAAATTTCCGCCGCAAATTCCGGTTCCGTACCCGTAAAGCTTTCGGGGGAATATTCAAAGGTGATCTTCCCTTTTGCCTTTTCCTTGTACTGTTTGCAAAGTTTTGCGCCGAACACGGCGATGTCGATGATCTCCTTTTTCTCGCGCTTGAACACCTGCTGGCGTTGCGCCACCGACGTCGAATTGTACAAATGCACAACCGCCTTTTTCGCACCTTCCAACGCCGCAAAAGTCTTTGCGATGATGTGTTCGCGCGACTGCGTCAGCACCTGAATGGTGACGTCGTCGGGGATCAAATCGTTTTCAATGAGCGTACGGCAAAATTCGTATTCCGTTTCGCTTGCCGCGGGGAAACCGATTTCGATTTCCTTAAATCCCACACTGCAAAGGAGTTTGAAAAACTCCAACTTTTCCTCCAAGCTCATAGGAATAATCAACGCCTGATTGCCGTCGCGCAAATCGACGCTGCACCAAACGGGCGGTTTTTCAATGGAGGATTTTTTCACCCAGTCCATCGTCACGCCCTGCGGTTCGAAATATTGTTTTACGTACTTGTTCGTATTTTTCATGATTGCCCTCTAATAAAAAATCTCTTTCGCTCTGCGCGCCAAAAACGCCACGCTTTTACGAAAGAGACGAAGAAACTCCGCGGTACCACTCTATTTGGTGAACAGTTCACCCACTCACGTCTTAAAAAAGACCTCTCTGTAACGGGAGAAACCCGTCCGAATCTAATAAGCGAAAACCTCGCCGTTCTCTCGGCGGCTCGGGGAGGAGCTATATTCCGAAAAGTTGTATCGGCTCGCACCAAACGCCGACTCTCTGCACAAGCAAACTTTACGAATTTTTATCCCGTCATAGCCTTTGAATATTATAATGTATATATTGTACCTCATTTTTTCCTCTGTTGTCAACGGATTATCGCCCGTTTTTGCTTGATTTTTCAAGGAAAATTTAGGTTTTTTGTAATATTTTTCCCCTTTGGGGAAATTATTAACTGATTTTATACACCCAACCGAAGGTATCTTCCCGTTTTCCCCACTGGATACCCGTCAAAATATCATACAGCTGTTGAGTCACCGCGCCGATCTTTCCGCCGCCGACTACGTATTCCTTATCCTCGATCGCAAGCTTACCGATGGGAGATACGACCGCCGCCGTACCGCAGCCCCAAGCTTCCTCCAGCTTGCCGTTTTTCAGCGCCTCCGTCAATTCATCCACGGACAGCAAACGTTCGCTCACCTTATAGCCGAGGGAATTCAATACTTCGATACAGCTTTTACGCGTAATGCCGGGCAAAATCGAACCGGTCAACATCGGGGTCACGATCTCGCCGTCGATTTTGAACATAACGTTCATCGCGCCCACTTCTTCGATATACTTTCTTTCCACGCCGTCCAACCAAAGCACTTGCGAATAACCCTTTTTCGCTGCTCTTTCGCCTGCGCGCGTACTTGCCGCATAGTTACCGCCGCATTTTGCATAACCCGTACCGCCGCGCACCGTACGCACGTCCTCGTTTTCGATCATGATGCTGACGGGGTTGATGCCTTCGGCATAATAGCTGCCGCTGGGCGACGCGATCAACATAAAGGTTGCGTTTTTCACCGCGTGCACGCCGAGCGCTTCGTCGTTACCGAACAGGAAGGGGCGAAGATACAGCGACGTCCCAAACGATTTGGGCACCCATTTTTCTTCCAGTTTCACAAAATCGGTCAACAGTTTCAACATATCCTTTTCGGGCATTTGAGGCAAACTCATACGCTCCGCCGAACGGTTCATACGTTTCACGTTTTCCATCGGGCGGAAAAGCTGTACTCCGCCGTCCGCGCGTCTGTACGCCTTCAACCCTTCGAAAATTTCCGCGCCGTAATGCAATACGGTGGACGCAGGATGCAACGAAATTTTCCCAAACGGCTCAATGCGCGCGTCGTGCCAACCAAGTTGTTCGTTCCAGTCCACAAGCAACATATGGTCGGTAAATACTTTGCCAAAACCCAGCTTATCTTCCGCAGGCATAACGCCCGGATTTTTCGTTTTCGTGATTCTGATTTTCATAACCTTCTCCCTCACGGCGCTCCATTCGTTTTTTGAATGAAAAAACAGCCATTGATTGATTTATGTAATAATATAATGATAGCACACCCGAAAAATTAAGTCAACGTTTTTTACAAGTAAAAAAACGGATTTTTCGCAAAAAATCCGTTTTCTCTTATGCGTTTTTCCGTTTTATGCGTCTTGCGTGGGCGCGACCTCCGCTTCCGCATTTTCCTCTTGCGCGAGGTCGACGATAAATTCTTCGTTCATATCGTCATACGCCGACAGCATCGGTTTTACGTCCAACCCCTTCTTTCTGTCGAAGTAGTTTTTCGTAATTTTGACAAGCAATCCGCTCAATAAGACGACACCAACCAAGTTCGGCAACGCCATCAAACCGTTGAAGGTATCCGAAATCGCCCATGCAAGCTCTCCATCGATCAACGCCGACGCAATGACGAGCAATACGTATACCACTTTAAACACGGTGGTTGCAATTTTTCTACCCTTATCCCCCGTTTTACGGAAGAGATAATCCACCGATTTTTCACCGTAATAAGACCAAGCCAAAATGGTAGTGAATGCAAACAACGGCAAAATAATCGAATATACGACCATCCCGAACGTACCGAAAAGATCCTCAAACGCCATCATGGAAACGGTGGTATCTACTGCGCCAGGCGCATATAATACGGTTGCCATGCCCACTTCGTCGCCAAAGCTTACCAAAACGACAAGCGCCGTCAACGTACAAATGATGAAGCTATCGAAGAATACTTCGAAAATACCCCAAAGCCCTTGTTTCACAGGCTCACGCGTGTCGGACGCACTGTGTGCGATAACGGAAGAACCCAAGCCAGCTTCGTTTGAGAATACGCCGCGCGCAAGCCCCTTTTGAATAATTTGCGCAAACGCATAACCGCCCACGCCCGCCAAAGCGGATTCAAACTTGAAAATATTGCTGAAAATCAACGCAAACGCCGAGCCGATCATACTAACGTTCACAAAAATAACGATGAGCGCCATCAAAATGAACAGCAAGGACATGAAGGGAACGAGAATGGACGCTACGCGGCCGATACTCTTGATTCCGCCTAAGATGATGAGGGCAAGCATCACCGCCACGATGATACCGACCACCAAAGCGATCGTTTGCGCGTCACCGTTGATCGCGCCTTGGAAAGTGGAGGAAATTTTATTCGTTTGAACGCCGCTCATACCGATTGCCGCAAAGGTACAAAAAACCGCCGCCATAACCGCCAATATTTTACCCAGCGTTTTAAGGAAAGTGCCCAAACCGTCGTTTCTATTTCGACCCAAGCCTTCGGACAGATAATACGCAGGTCCGCCTGAAAAATCGCCGTCTTTATCTCTCTTTCTAAAATACAAGCCAAGCACGTTTTCCGCATAGTTGGTAATCATACCGAAGAATGCGGATATCCACATCCAGAATACCGCCCCAGGACCGCCCGTCATGATTGCAGACGTAACGCCGACGATATTCCCCGTACCGACCGTACCTGAAATGGCGGTAGCGAACGCCTCGAACTGCGAAATGGAATTTTCCTTTTTGGAAAGTCCCTTTTTCTTCTTACCGATGCTCTTGACCGTAGGGATGATGGTTTCTCCCCACGACGTGCCGAATTTCCGCACCTGCATACACTTGGTACGTACTGTGATCAGGATACCCGTACCCAAAATCAGGATGATCATCGGCCAGCCCCAAACAATATTGTTGATGACCGCATTGACCTTGGAAATGCCTTCTACAATGCTTTCCCACATAATAAAAACCTCCGTCGCCCGTTTGCACGGGCAAAAAATTTTAACCTTGGTAAAAGTGAGGAGAAAAAAACGGAGTGGTCGTATTTACCACTCCGTCAAAGTCATATTTTCACCGTTTTTAAATCAAATAAGGGGGGCATGTATGCGTTGAAATGCAAAAATACCGCCTTAAAACGATGAAGCGTAACTCTGTCCTTTTGCCTGAGAGATTTGCGGAAAAAACCGCTTGCCCCTTCGGCACTCAATTCAATGAGCTTCTCCGGAGTGCCATCCGATTGCAGTTCACGGTATTGCTACCACCTGAGAGCTTTACTCCTTCGGTTGGACGAAAAGTCCATCTCCTGCAATCATCACATAGCTTGCTTGTTTGGTATCATACCACACCCCTTTCCCCTTTGTCAACGATTTGACACGGCTTTTTTACAAGATTTTCTTTTTATTTATAAAAAAATTGCCCCTATTCGTTGGCTTTTTTCGCGCGTGCGTGTTATAATAGTGTGGTATTGAAAATAAATAGGTCAAATTTAGAACTATGCTCAAGGCTCTTTGGATAAAATTTAAAGAATCCGCCCTTTCCGTGCTTCCCGTAGCACTGATTGTGTTGCTGTTGAACTGTACGCCGCTTGTAAATTTCACTTGGGCGGAAACGGTTATTTTTGCATGCTCTTCTTTGATCCTTATTTTCGGCATCGCACTTTTCAACTTAGGCGCGGACATTGCCATGACCCCCATGGGCGAACAAATCGGTTCTTCTTTGCCCAAGGCGGGAAAATTCAAAACCCTCCTTCTCGTTTGCTTTATCATGGGCATATTTATTACGATTGCCGAACCTGACTTATCCGTTTTGGCGGCGCAGGTCAAAGAGGTCATCAACAGCACCGCCTTGACCGTTGCCATCGGTTTCGGCGTGGGGTTATTCCTCGTTTTAAGCGTGTTGAAAATCGTTTTCCGCGTAAGCCTTTCCAAAATGCTTACTTTCTTTTATATGTTGTTGTTCGCGTTGGTGTCCTTAGTCATCATCAACGGAAACTCCAACTTCCTTCCCCTTGCCTTTGACTCGGGCGGGGTAACGACCGGGCCTATCACCGTCCCCTTTATCATGGCGCTCGGCATGGGCGTTTCCTCCAGTTTGGGGGATAAGAAGGACCGCGAATCGAGTTTCGGTTTCATCGCCCTTTGTTCTATCGGACCTATCCTTGCGGTTATGCTCCTCGGTATTTTCGCGAAGGGCGAAATCACCTACCGTATCCCCGATTATTCAATGGCGACGGAGGCGAGCGAATTCGGCATCACCCTTTTGCATACTATGCAAGAAGTGGCAATCGCACTCTTACCCATCATCGTTTGTTTCTTTATTTTGCAAATTCTGTTTATGCATTTGCCTAAGAAACGTATTTTGCAAATCGTCATCGGTATCTTTTATACCTTCTTCGGGTTGGTCATCTTCCTTTCGGCGGTCACCCTCGGCTTTATGCCCATCGGGTATAAGTTGGGTACGCAGCTTGCGGAGCAGCACTCCGTTTGGTTGGTTGCCATCTCCTTCATCTTGGGCTTTACGGTCGTCCTTGCCGAACCTGCTATTCACGTATTGAAACGTCAAGTGGAAACGGTCACGGGCGGCGCAGTCAGCAAGCGTTCGATGTTGATCGCTCTTTCGGTGGGCGTAGGACTTTCCATCGCCTTGTCCGTCATTCGCGTGATCTTCGATTTCAGCATCTTGTATTACGTGATCCCCGGCTACTTTATCTCGCTCGGACTTTCCTTCTTCGTGCCCAAGCTGTACACGGCGATCGCGTTTGACTCCGGCGGAGTTGCCAGCGGTCCTTTGACTTCCACTTTCATTCTCCCTTTTATCGTTGGTGTTTGTTACGTTTTACAAGGGGAAGGCGCAATTCTCGCCGATGCATTCGGGTTGGTCGCCATGGTTGCCATGACGCCGCTTATCACCATTCAAGCGCTCGGTTTCAAATCCATCGCGTCCAGAAAACTTCGCGAACGCAACGCGATGAAACGGATCTTGGACGAGGACGACGAACAAATCATTCGGTTTATGTAGGGGGCAGGTATGGGTTTATTAGATAAAATTCAAAAAAATAAAAAGACCGAACCCGTAAAAAAGGAAGAACCTTTTTCGTCGGATTTGAAGAAATTAAAACTGCTTGTCACCGTTGTCAACCGCAACAAAGCCGAATTTTATATGGACTTTTTAACGGGTTTTGACGTTACTTTGCAAACGGCGGTTGCAGGGCAAGGTACGGCGACTTCGGACACTTTATACCTGCTGGGTTTGGCGGATTCGGATAAAAGCGTCATCTTCAGCGTACTGCGCGAAGATCGCGCGGAAGATGCCATGCAGGGTTTGGAAGAAAAATTCCACACCTTACGAAACGGCAAAGGCATCGCCTTCACCGTCCCCATGACGGGAGTCATCGGCGTAGCCATTTATCGGTTTTTAAGTAACAATCGTAAATAACGGAGGAAGGATATGAAATACCATCACGAAGCTATTATTTGTATTGTCAACAGCGGATACAGCGACGCAGTCATGGACACGGCGAAAAAATTAGGCGCGCGCGGCGGCACGGTCATCAACGCCCGCGGTACTGCGCCGAAAGATGCCGAAACCTTTTTCGGTATCACCATTCAACCGGAAAAGGAAATCGTTATGATCCTTGTCCCTTCCTCTATCAAGGCAAACGTTTTACACGCTTTGTATCAGGAAGTCGGTTTGGACACCGCAGGACAAGGGATCGCATTTGCTCTCCCCGTCGACGCGGTCGTCGGTCTTTCCAACGAACCCGAAAAAAAGGCGTAACGCCCTGAAAATTTAAAAAGCCATTCGGAAAGCGAATGGCTTTTATCATATAAAAATACCCCCGAAGTTTTCCCTTCGGGGGCTTTGTTTATCATTTTATCCAGCCGTTTTCCAACAACACGTCGGACAGTTTCGCAAGCCTTTCAGGCGACAGCGTTTCTCCGCGCGCTTTTTCGTCCACGCCTGCCGCGGCAAGCGCCGCTTTCGCCTCCTCGCGAGTCAGTTTAAAGAAATTGACCAAGTTATTTTCCAGCGTTTTCCGACGGTTCAAAAATGCGCATTTGACCGTTTGGCGGTAAGCCCTTTCGTCCTTCACCTCGATCCTGCCCCGTTCAAATTCAATTTTTACCACCGCCGAATCGACGTTCGGGCGAGGGAAAAACATATTGCGCGAAACCCGTTTTACCACTTTTGCTTTGCCCTTTAAAGCGATCGCCGCTGTGATTGAACCGTACTCAGGCGTGTTCTCTTTCGCGCAAAAACGGTCGGCGACTTCCTCCTGTACCATGATGGACAGCCCTTGTACCTTATCGCTTTCCTCCAGCAATTTCGTCACCAAAGGAGTCGTGATATAATAGGGCAAATTCGCCACCACCGTGTACTCCTCAATCTCCTTTTCAAACGCCTTTAAATCCAACTTATTAAAGTCGCGGAAAATCACTTCCACGTTGTCAAGCCCCGCCAGCGTTTCCGCCAAAACGGGTTGTAAATCGCGGTCGATATCAAAGGCATACACTTGCTTTGCCGCCTCGGCAAGCGCGCGCGTCAAAGTCCCCGCGCCGCACCCGATCTCAACAACCGTCGTTTCCTTTGTGATCCCCGACGCTTCCACGATAGAACGCAATAAATTGCCGTCCGATATGAAATTTTGTCCAAATTGCTTTTTGAAATGAAAGCCGTGTTTTTCCAACACGCTACGGAGTTCCTGCATCTTGTTCTCCTTATAAAATTCTGCGTCCACGAGGGTCGTGAACGCATACATGGGTGTACCTTTTTAATTAGGAATCGGTTATATACTTACGCACATACAAGGGAATACGAACGCTTTCCGCCAAACGCCTGCAAGCTTCTACCTCGTCTTCTCCGATACAATCGACGATGGAGAAACGGCAATCGACCCCTTCCTTACGGCAAATTTTCGCAAACTCGATCA
The DNA here is from genome assembly GCA_017468345.1 of Clostridia bacterium. Classification (GTDB taxonomy): domain Bacteria; phylum Bacillota; class Clostridia; order Christensenellales; family Borkfalkiaceae; genus Scatosoma. The sequence goes on along the minus strand of JAFUIT010000057.1, from coordinate 18,954 downwards.
AGCCCGCAAAGCCCGCTTCGCCAAACTGCGAACGACAGATAGGTTGATATTTTTCCACGCAGGACGCATTGAGGGAAATGTTGACAAAATCGATTTTCCCCTTTAAATCGGGGACGATGTCACGCTTATTGATCAAATTCCCCTGCCCGTTGGTATTCAAACGAGTTTTCAAACCCTTTTCGTGGAAAAAATCGCAAAGTGCGACCATTTCCGCCACTTTATAGGTAGGTTCGCCAAAGCCGCAAAAAACGACTTCCTTAAAACGGGTCAAATCGCCAAAACCGTTCGCCGCCGCAATCACTTTTTCCACCGTGGGATCGCCGTTTTTCAACCAAAGATAGTTGCCGTAATAGCTACTGCGCTCGTTCCGCACGCAAAAATCGCAACCGTTCGAGCATTTGTTGGTCAAGTTGACGTACAAATTTCCGTCCAACGTATAAAGATAGGTATCCTTGCGGTTTTCTTCCTTATTGACTTTGTTGGCGTTGTTTTGTTGATTTTTATTTTGGTTCTGCTTGGGCTGTTGCTGATTTTGCTTGGGTTGCTGTTGTTGATTTTGCCCCTTGTTTTTTTGCTTTTTATTGCCCTGATTGTTCCCTTGGTTGGGTTGATTTTGCTGTTTTTGAGCATTTTGCGGCTTATCGTTTTGCTTGTTGTTTTGCTGAGGTTGCTGTTTTTGCTGGCTCTGCTGTTGATTTTGTTGCGAGTGCCCGCCTCCTCTATGTCTTTTGCGTCTTTTTCTGCCGCCGCTTGCGCCTTCGCCCGCAGTATTTTGTTGTCCGTTTACGTTTTTATTTTCTTCCATAATTATTTCAACTTGAAAAACAACTTTTTCGCATTCTGCACGATCGTGTTTTTCAGTTCCTCCAAATTTTCATTGCGCAGTTCCGCCATGTGATCGACGACGTACTTCACGTTTTTCGGCTCGTTGGGAAAGGTTCCTCGATAGGGAACGGGCGTCAAATAGGGACAATCCGTTTCCGATAAAATGAGGCGGGCAGGTATGCGTTGAACACACTCCTGCGTCTTCTTGCCGTTTTTAAAAGTGGACGGTCCGCCAAAGGAAAACGAAAGCCCCAACGCGATAAAGTCCGCCGTCATTTCGGGCGAATACGAATAGCAATGCATCAAGCCGCCCTTTTTCAGCCATTCCTTATGTTCGCGTAAAAATTCCAAGGTTTCCTGCGCGGCGTCGCGGCTGTGTAATACCACTGGCAAACCAACCTCATCCGCCAATTTCAACTGTCTGTAAAACAGTTCGCGCTGTGTTTCCTTGGTCGGATTGTCGTCGAAGTGATAATCCAACCCGATCTCACCCACCGCTACACATTTTTCATGGCTGCAAAGGACGCGAATTTCTTCCAAATCTCCTTCGCGGTATTTATCCAACTCGCTAGGGTGAAACCCTGCGCAAAAATACACTTCGTCGTACTGTTCGGAAAGCTTTTTCGCAATCAACGACGACGCAAGGTCAAAACCCGAACAAATCACGGTTTCCACACCGTTTGCTTTGGCGCGGTCAAGAACGGCTTCGATACCGCCGACCGAATCGAACTCCTCCCCCGTCAAATGACAATGTACGTCGATATACCCTGCCATCAACCGAGTACCGTACCGCTTGCAACGTCCTTTTCAGGCACGATCAGCGAGAAGTTGCCTTCCGCGTCTTCCGCCGCCAAAATCATACCTTCGGATACGATTCCGCAAACCTTTCTCGGCGCAAGGTTGGTCACAAATACGACCTTTTTGCCTACCATTTCTTCGGGTTTGTAGTGTTTAGCAATCCCCGAAACGATGGTGCGGATTTCCTCTCCGAATTTCACCGTTTCCTTTAAAAGCTTGTTCGATTTGGGTACTGCTTCGCAGGCGATGATCTCCCCTACGCGCAGTTGTACCTTTACGAAATCGTCAAAGCTGATTTCCGGCGTTTTTTCCGTTTCTTCCTCTTTCACCTCAGCCATGGGGGCTTCCTGCGGTGCATTTTTCGCCATTTCCGCCGCATATGCCGCCGCCTGTTCGGCGCGGATCTTTTCAATTTCGGGAACAAGCGTCTTAAAATCGATACGCGCAAATAAGGGCGCGGTTGCCGTGACCGTCACGCTGTCGCGCAAACCGAATTTCGCGCAATCTTCCAACGATCTCGTTTCGCCGCCGTACGCCGCAAAAATTTTACCGCTCGTTTCGGGCATAAAGCTATCCAAAAGGCTTGCGCCGATTTGAATGGCTTCCGCCAAGTTATACAGCACGTCGTTCAAACGCGCCTTCTTCGCCTCGTCCTTTGCAAGCGCCCAAGGCATCGTTTCGTCGATGTATTTGTTCGCGCGTCTAAACAACGCAAACACTTCCGAAATCGCGTCCGCGATACGAAGCTCGTCCGCTTTCGCTTGTACTTTTGCCACCGTACCCGTCACGGTCGCCTTGAATTCCGCATCCGGATCTTCTTCGTTTGCAGGCAACGATTTTACCACCGTGCCGCCGAAATATTTATCGATCATCGCGATCGTACGGCTAACGAGGTTACCCAAAACGTTGGCAAGTTCGGTGTTGAAGCGTTCCGCAACCAACTCCCACGTGATCTGACCGTCGTTGTCGAAAGGCATTTCGTGCAATACGAAATAACGCACCGCATCCACCCCGAACAGTCTTGCAAGATCGTCGGCATAAATAACGTTGCCCTTCGATTTACTCATTTTACCGTCCCCCTGCAACAACCAAGGATGGCCGAATACCTGCTTGGGCAAAGGTTCGCCGAGCGCCATCAGGAAAATGGGCCAGTAAATGGTGTGGAAACGCAAAATATCCTTACCGATCAAGTGCAAATCGGCAGGCCAGTATTTTTTATACTGCTCTGTGTGATTGCCGTCCGCGTCATACCCGATACCCGTAATATAGTTGGACAGCGCGTCCATCCAAACGTACGTAACGTGTTTGGGGTCGAAATCCACGGGCACGCCCCACGTAAACGAAGTACGCGAAACGCAAAGATCCTGCAACCCCTTTTTCAAGAAGTTGTTCATCATTTCGTTTTTGCGGGAAACGGGCTGAATGAATTCGGGATGTTTTTCAATATGTTCGATCAAACGGTCGGCATATTTGCCCATCTTGAAGAAATATGCTTCCTCTTTCGCAGGCTTTACGTCACGGCCGCAATCGGGACATTTGCCCTCCACAAGCTGGCTCTCCGTCCAAAAGGATTCGCAAGGGGTACAGTACATACCCTCGTAATATCCTTTATAGATATCCCCTTGGTCGTAGAATTTCTTAAACATTTTCGCCACCTGCTTCACGTGATCCGCGTCGGTGGTACGAATAAATTTATCATAGGACGTGCCGACAAGATCCCAGATATCTTTAATCTCCCCTGCGATCTTATCCACGTATGCTTGCGGCGTAACGCCTGCCGCTTCCGCTTTTTCCTGAATTTTTTGTCCGTGCTCATCCGTGCCCGTTTGGAAGAACACGTCGTAGCCCTCTTTTCTCTTAAAACGTGCGATCGCGTCCGCCAAAATCGCTTCGTAAGTATTACCGATGTGCGGTTTCCCCGAAGTATATGCGATCGCCGTCGTGATATAATAAGGTTTCTTTGCCATAAAAAACCCTCCTTGCTTCTATTCGCTTTCTATTATATACTTTTTTTATAAAAAAGTAAATCGTTTTGCGCCCCATTCGTGGGCACAAATACACCTTTTCCTTAGGTTGCTTATCCACCGTGGCATTTTATCGCGCGCAAGCGCATATATTTATGCCATGAACCTTCTATTTGTTACCGTTTTTTTAATCAGCACTTTTCTATTGCTCTGCACCTCTCCCGAAACCTTCCTTTCTGCACTTTTGGACGGGGCAGGTAAGGGTGCAACCGTCAGCGTGTCCCTCATCGCCACCTATTCCGTTTGGCTTGGATTGATGCGCGTGTGGGAGGACAGCGGCGTCGCGCGAGGCATTTCACGCCTGACAAAACCTGTTGCGCGCAAGTTATTTAAAACGGACGATGAGGAAACTTTGCAGGCGCTTAGTATGAATATGTCCGTCAATCTTTTGGGCATTTCGGGGGCGGCGACCCCTTACGGGATCAAAGCGGCGCAATTATTAGACAAAACGGAAAACGCCGAATACTCCTCCGCGATGCTGTTTGTATTAAACGCGACTTCTTTACAAGTAATCCCAACGTCCATCATCGCCGTACGCGTAGCAATGCAAAGCGCCGCGCCCAACGATATCGTTATCCCCACCTTTCTCGCAACGTTGTTTTCCACTTTTCTTGCGGTAACGCTTACACGCATCTTCATTCCGCCGAAAAAATCGGCGATTGAGGGGGAGCGTGACTTCTTCCACACACCAAAAACAGTAAAAACAAGGGAGGCAGGTACGCGATGAATTATATTCTTGCATTGATTATCCCCCTTATTTTTCTTGCGTCTTTCGCTTTTGCGGCGTTTAAAAAAGTAAAAATCTACGACAGCTTTACGGAAGGCGTCAAGGGTGCAGTACCTTTGATTTTATCCATTTTTCCGTACATTACCGCCGTTATGATGCTGTGCAAGTTGTTGGAAGTCAGCGGTTTGGAAGCAAAGCTGACGGCGTGGATTTCGCCCGTGTTTTCCTTTACGGGTATCCCTGAAGAAATTTCTTCCCTGATCATGATGAAACCGCTTTCGGGAAGCGGTTCGATCGCTGTGTTGACGCAAATTTTAGAACGGTACGGCGTGGATAGCTACGCGGGACGCTGTGCGTGCGTGGCGTACGGGACGTCGGATACGATTTTTTATATCGGCGCGGTGTACTTTGCCGGCATTAAACGACAGCGAATGACCGCCGCGCTTGTCATCGCACTTGTTTCCTATCTCGCCGCCGTTATTTTTTCTTGTTTTTTATGCCGTATTATGTGAAGTTGTATTTTTCATGTCAAGAAATTCACAAAAAAGTGTGAAAATGTGAATTTTTATCATTTTTTTGTACGAATAGAATGCTTTTCAAGGTTTTAAAAAATTTTTCATTTTTTTCTTTACTTTTTGATATATAGGTGCTAAAATATACTTGTAAATCGGTTGTGGATACAACGGTTACATAAAACAGCTCATCATTTTCCCCCTTATCATATAGATAAACGCCTCGGAGTTTTACTCCGGGGCGTTTATCATGCGGGTGGCACCCGCTGGCAAATCTTAGTGTCTTTTCGTTCGTTTTTTAAGGGAGTTTCGTTTTGAAACTGTGATTCGTTTTTTAAGGGAGTTTCGTTTTGAAACCGTGATTCGTTTTTTAGAGAGCCACGTTTTGAAACTGTGATTCGTTTTTAAGAGCGTTTCGTTTTGAAACTGTGATTCGTTTTTTAGAGAACCACGTTTTGAAACTGTAATTCGTTTTTTAGAAAGCCACGGTTTTGAAACTATAAGTATACTTCAATATTTTGCTATGAGAAAAAATTATCCGTAAACGGATAAACCCATTTCATACGCGATTTGCATCAATTCGGGGCGTTTGACGACCTCCCCTTTTTCATACACGCCTTTCCCGTATAAAATTCCCTTTTCTTCATAACCGTCGATACACATCGCAAACCCGTGCATACACGCAAGCGTGCCGTCCATCGTATCCTCGTCCGAATCCGCGGCAGTCATAATATAGTACAGCTCTTTGTTCGCGATTTCCGTCCAACGCGCCACAGTGCGGTCGATAACCGCCTTTAACTGTGAGCACATCGAATAGAAGTATACGGGGCTTGACAATACCAACACGTCGCAATCGATAATCTTTTGCAAAATATCCTCCATATCATCGTTCAACGCACACCTGCCCCCATTATTTTTGCAAAAATAGCAACCCGTGCAGGGTGCGATTTTCTTTTCGACAACGCGAATTTTTTCCACTTCGTTGCCCATTTCCAACGCGCCTTTTGCAAACTGGTCGCATAATATGTCCGAATTTCCGCCCTTTCTCGGGCTACCTGATAAAATCAATACTTTCTTCATTTCTTTTTCCTTTTTACCAATTCTTTTTCATATTTCGACCGATCAAATCGTCCAATGTGATTTCATAAAAATCCGCGAGCAGTACGCAATTCTCGATTGTCGGCGTTCTTTTATTATCTTCCCATAAACTGATCGTAGATTGATTGATACCTATATGTTTGGCGAGCTCTGACTGACTGATCCCTCTACTTTCTCTATGCGCTTTCAATTCTTTACTGTAATTCATAATTTACTCCTTTTTATAAATTATATTGCAAAAGTCATAAAAACACTTGACATATTGCAATAGTCATAGTATAATTATATGACGAATGTAATAAAGGAGGTTTCACCATGCAATCAATTATTGAAAAAATATTTAGCGATTTGTTGGAAAGAGAAAACGACAACTTTCAAAGGCAAGTCCCCACGGATAAGGAATACGCCGCTTACAATGCAATATACGACCTTTTAAACAATACCCAGAAGAAAGCCTTTGATGAATTTGAAGAACAGTATTCTATGCGCCATTGTGAAGGTGCAAAGGAATTGTATTTTTACGGTTTTCGTATGGGCGCGAAGCTTGCATTCGAGATCATGGGTGCAGATTTTACCCTGCATTTCCCATAATAAAACTCCCGTTGTCACCAACGGGAGTTTCGTATTTATTCTAATTATTTCGCGCAGTTTGCTTTGAGGATTTCAAGGTTTTCCATGATTTCCTTAGGCATCTTGTCGCCGAAGTTTTCCGCATAGTAAGCGGTGATTTCTTCTGCTTCTGCCGCCCAACGAGCCTTATCAACAACCAACAGCTTATCCAACGTTTCCGCGTCGATATCGCAGTTTTCGATGTTGATATCCTTTGCATAAGGAAGGTAACCGATCGCAGTTTCGCGAGCGTCTACGTTGCCTTCGCAACGGTCGAGGATCCAGTCGAGTACACGCATATTGTCACCGAAGCCGGGCCACATGAAGTTGCCGTTTTCGTCCTGACGGAACCAGTTTACGTTGAAGATCTTGGGTTGCTTGCTTTCTTCTACTTTTGCACCCATATCGATCCAGTGCTGGAAGTACTTATCCACCGAATAACCCATGAAAGGTTTCATTGCCATAGGATCGTGGCGAAGTACGCCTACTGCACCCGTAGCAGCCGCCGTCGTTTCGGAGGACATGATCGTACCTACGAACGTACCGTGGTTCCAGTCTCTGGACTGGTAAACAAGCGGAGTCGTCGTTGCGCGTCTGCCGCCGAAGATGATCGCGGACAGAGGAACGCCTGCTTTCGAGTTGAATTCGGGCGAGATGCAAGGGCAGTTTTCTGCAGGTGCGGTGAAACGGGAGTTGGGATGCGCCGCGTTGCGTCCGCAATCAGGCGTCCAAGGCTTACCCGTCCAGTCGATAAGGTTTGCAGGAGCTTCCTTCGTCAATTTTTCCCACCAAACGGTGTTGTCTGCGGGATTCAAAGCAACGTTCGTGAAGATCGTGCCCTGCTTGGTGGACGCAAGCGCGTTGGGGTTGGATTTTTCGTTGGTACCGGGCGCAACGCCGAAGAAACCGTTTTCGGGGTTACATGCCCACAGTCTGCCGTCTTCGCCTACGCGGATCCAAGCGATATCGTCGCCTACGCACTGTACTTCGTAGCCTGCGTCAAGGTACTGCTTGGGAGGGATCAACATTGCAAGGTTCGTCTTACCGCAAGCGGAAGGGAACGCAGCCGCAACGTATTTCATTTCCTTATCCTGAGGACGCTTTACGCCAAGGATAAGCATGTGTTCAGCCATCCAGCCTTCTTTCTTACCGAGGTTGGTTGCAATACGAAGTGCAAAGCACTTTTTACCGAGCAATACGTTACCGCCGTAAGCAGAGTTCACGGAGATAATCGTGTTGTCTTCGGGGAAGTGCATAATGTATCTCTTTTCGGGGTTTACGTCGCACTTTGCGTGGAAACCTTTGACGAAATCGCCGTCAGCACCGAGCTGATCAAGGCACATCGAACCTACTCTCGTCATGATCATCATGTTGAGTACAACGTAAATCGAGTCGGTGATTTCAATACCGATCTTGGAGAAAGGCGAACCTACAACACCCATCGAATAGGGAATAACGTACATCGTTCTGCCCTTGTATGCACCCTTTGCAATTTCATTTACCATTGCATACGCTTCTTTGGGCGCTTTCCATTTTACGATCGAATGAGGAAGCGCGTCTTCCTCGTTTTCACAGCAAATAAACGTTCTGTCTTCTACACGTGCAACGTCGTTTTCAGCCGTTCTGTGATAATAGCAACCGGGCAAAAGTTCCTGGTTGAGTTTGATCATTTCGCCCGTTGCGCAAGCTTCTTCTCTCAAAGCGTCTCTTTGCGCGTCGCTGCCGTCGATCCATACCACTTTGTCGGGCTGTGCAAATGCCTGACAATCTGCAACGAATTGAAGCACTTTCTTATTGTTGGTCATTTTAGTTCTCTCCTTAAATGATAATTTTTCTCGTTTGGTTGGCGTAATTTTTTGTGTTGCAAGCTATGTTTGCCCAAATCTCACCAAATACATTATATCACAATTATTTCCAGTTGTAAACTGTTTTTTTAATTTTTTTTACGCGCGGGGATAAGATTTCACCCCTTTTACGCCGTTTCTTCTCTATTTTCCCTTTCCTTGCCGTAAAAATACAAGGGGTTCAGCCGAAATGAAACGTCCGCAGTCCGTTTATCGATACGCGCCGTTTCCTCCTCCGTATAACGTTTATTCGAGAAAAACAGCAAGATAAGGGAAGAATATCCCGTCACAATAATCAAAAACACCGGCCATATTCCGCCGTGGAACAGCAGGGAAATGATAAGCAATAAGGTAGAAAACGCATACTCTTTCCATTGAAATTTTAACGCGAACAAAAGCCCGATTTTTTGCGAGGATTTCGGTGTTACGATAAAGCGCGCCTTTTTCCCGAAAATCCCCATTGTTGCGGAGATGAGCGAAGTCGTCAGCATCGACCCGTACAGCATTACGACGGACACGGTATAAACGAGCGTCCGCAAAGGATTGAGCCGAAACGCCCACGTGATAAAATCGTTCAACATCGGCGAGAAAAAGAAAATAATTGTCGGAATAATCATCCACGGCGCATACGCCGCGCCAAGCTCGATATGCAGCAGGGGCGCGATCATTAAATTTGCAAAAATGAAAAAGGCAAACACCGCCGTCAAGGGCAAATTGTAGGTGAACAACACAATGTCTAATTTTTCAAACCATTTCATGTTCGCGCGGGCGATCCTGCCCGAATATTTTTTGATAAACTCCAAATTCCCCTGCGTCCACTTCGAATGGCGCTTTTTAAACGCGACGTAGTCGATGGGATATTCTTCCCGACAAACAATGTTGGGGGCAAACGCCACGTAATACCCCGCGTTCCGCGCCTCGATACTCAAACATAGGTCCTCCGCGACAAGAGGCGGAAAACCGCCTGTTTGTTCGTAGCATTCCCGTTTTAACATCGCGCCGTGCCCGAGCATCGTCGAAAACCCGTAACAATGTTTCATCGTTTGATACGTGGGCCAGTGCGAATTGACCCCCACGTGAAAAAGTTTCATGAAAAAGTTGCGGTTTCTGTCCGAAATATGATTTGCCTGCACGATACCGATATTTTTCCGCGCATAAAAGTATTTCAGGCTTTCCACAACGTAATCGGGCGGTAAAATTTCGTCGGAGTCCAAAATTACGTAATACCCATACCCCTCCGCTTTACATTCTTCCCCCATCAAATAATGGTTGATATTGCCCGCTTTAAACCCTTTTCTATCCGAACGGCGCACCAATTTTATCCCGTGTCTTTGTGCAAACTCGTCCACCGCGCGCTTATATTCTTCCTCCGTTGAGTCATCCAAAATCACCGTCGTTACGTACGGATAAGTTTGTTTCATGCTTTCTTCCAAACTCTTACCGTCAAAATCGTTGCAGGTGCAGTACGCCATCAGCACTTTATCCTTCGCCCCCGACACGTCCGTGTCGATGACGCTGTAATAGCGTTCCAGCATTTTCTTACGAAAAACGTAATACCAAATGACGTAAAGGAAGTCTTTGACGCCGTTCAGCCAAAAATAGGAAATGAATATCCCGTTTAGCGTCAACAGCACGCGCGCGCCGATTTGTACCCCCATGGAAATCGCCCTTCCTTCGCGAAAAGGCACGTCTATGATCTTCGGCAAAAAATTCATCCATAAAAATACCGTCAATACCGTCCAAATCAATAGCATCGTGATATACAGCGCCGGACTTTTCTTCATCGCATCTCTACTTTTTTTCATATTTTCATTCCTCTTTCAAATATTGTGGCTCGTTTTTCAATTTTCATTCCGAAATCCCTTTTTTACGTTTGACAAACCCCCGCTTTTGCGTTATACTATAATGTATAATCGAAAAAATAGTTTCCACCGCCTTGAAAAATCGGTAAAAGGAATAGGTAAACGGTATGAAAATCGTCATCAAAGTGGGTACGTCCACGCTTGCGCACGCAACGGGACGGCTGAATATTCGCCGCACGCAGGAACTCTGCCGTGTATTGAGCGACCTGAAAAACGCGGGGCACGAAGTGATCCTCGTTTCTTCGGGTGCGATCGGCATGGGCGTCGGAAAGCTCGGTTTAAGCGAAAAACCTACCGATATCCCCACCAAACAAGCCGCGGCGGCGGTTGGACAGTGCGAACTGATGTACACGTACGACCGCTTGTTCACCGAACACAATCATACGGTGGCGCAAATCCTTTTGACGGGCGCGGATTTTTCGGCGGAAGACAGACACGAGAATTTCAACAACACGCTGTCGAGGCTGTTGACGCTTGGTGTTTTGCCCATCATCAACGAAAACGACACGATCGCCACCGAGGAAATCAAGGTGGGCGACAACGATACTTTATCCGCCCTTGTGGCTGTCAGCGTACAAGCCGACCTTCTCGTCATTCTTTCCGACGTGGACGGGCTGTACGACGCCGATCCCCATAAAAATGCGGAGGCAAAATTGATTAAACGCGTACACGGTGCCCCCGAATCTTTGTTTTCCTTAGCTGGCGACGTAGGCAGTGCGCTTGGCACGGGAGGCATGAAAACCAAGCTAAACGCGGCGAAAATCTGCGTGGAAAAGAACGTGGATATGGTCATCGCCAACGGCGAAAATCCCGACTCGCTATACGACATCGTAAACGGGACGGACGGCAATTATACGAGATTTTACGCAAAGTAAAAAGGTAACGGTATGAAAACGACGCAAGAAATTTTACAACAAGCGAAAGCGGCGGCAGGCGAACTGGCGCGGCTGACTTCCGCACAAAAAAACGCCGCCCTTTTGAAAATGGCGGACGAATTACAGCGCAGAAGCGCAGAAATTTTGGCGGCGAACGCGCAGGACGTCGAGGCGGCAAAATCCACCCTCGGCGAGGTCATGATCGACCGTTTGCGCTTGGATGAAAAACGCATCGCAGGTATGGCGCAAGGAATCCGCGAAGTAGCGGCTCTCCCCGACCCCGTCGGTAAAACTTTGGAAGAAAACAGGTTGCCAAACGGTTTACTGGTCACAAAAGTGCGCGTGCCTTTGGGGGTAGTCGGCATCATCTACGAAAGCCGCCCCAACGTCACTTCGGACGCGGGCGCGCTGTGCTTTAAAAGCGGCAACGTTTGCGTGTTGAGGGGGGGCAGGGATGCGTTTAATTCCTCTTTCGCCCTCGTTTCCATCTTACGCGACACCCTTTCTTCTTTGGGATTGAACCCCAACTTTATCAACGTTTTAGAGGACGTTTCCCGTCAAAGCGCGACCGAATTGATGACTGCCGTGGGATACGTAGACGCATTGATTCCAAGGGGCGGCGCGGGACTGATCCGCGCTTGCGTGGAAAACGCAAAAATCCCCTGCATTCAAACGGGTACGGGCATTTGCCATATCTACGTCGATAAAGAGGCGGACTTTAAAAAGGCGCTGGATATTTTGTACAATGCGAAAACTTCCCGCCCTTCCGTATGTAATGCGGCGGAAGTTTGCCTTGTGCACGAGGCGGTCGCGAAAGAATTTTTACCCCTCGCAAAACAACGGCTTTGCGATGAGCGCGCGGCGGCAGGTTTGCCCCCCGTTGAGCTTCGTTGCGACGAACGCGCTTATGAAATCATAGGCGGCACAAAAGCCGGCGCAGACGATTTTGATACGGAATTCTTGAATTATATCCTCGCAGTCAAAGTCGTCGACGGCGTGGAAGCCGCCATCGCACATATCAGTAAGCATTCGACGGGGCATAGCGATTGTATCGTCAGCGAGGACGACGCCGCTTGCGATTTGTTCGCGCTTTGCGTAGACAGCGCGGCAGTTTACGTCAATGCGTCCACTCGTTTTACGGACGGCGGCGAGTTCGGAAAAGGCTGTGAAATCGGCATTTCGACACAAAAAATGCACGCGCGCGGTCCTATGGGATTAGAAGAACTGTGTTCTTATAAATACGTTGTCAAAGGCAACGGGCAGGTTAGATAAGGAGAAAATTATGGGATACAAGCTTGGGTTTATCGGTTGCGGAAATATGGGCAGCGCGCTCGTTACCGCCGCGGCGAAAACGGTTTCGGGGAAAGATATCGCGGTATGCGATTACGACCAAACAAAAGCGAAAAATTTCGCCTTAAAATACGGCGCAAACGCCGTTACGGGTAAAGAAATTGCCGCCGAGGCAGAGTTTATCGTACTTGGCGTAAAACCGCAGGTCATGGGCGAAACGATTGCGGAATTTGCGGAAATCCTCCGCGCCCGCACCGACGTCACCGTCGTTACGATGGCGGCAGGCGTGTCGATCGCGGCGATACGCAAGTATATCGGCAAGGACGTACCCGTGATCCGAATTATGCCCAACACACCCGTTTCGTTGGGGGCAGGTATGGTTTTATACTCCACGGAAAGCGTATCGAAGGAAAAGGAAACCGCATTTCTCAACGCGTTTACGTGCGCAGGTATATTTGATAAAATTCCCGAAGAAAAAATCGACGCAGCCAGCGCCCTTTCAGGTTGCGGCCCTGCGTTTGTGTATGCGTTTGCCGAGGCGCTTGCCGACGGCGGCGTCGAATGCGGCGTACCCCGCGACAAAGCGGCTTTGTATGCGGCGCAAACTCTGCTCGGCGCGGCGCAAATGTTGCTTGAATACGGCCACCCCGCCGATTTAAAGGATGCGGTTTGTTCCCCCGGCGGCACGACGATCGCAGGCATTCACGCTTTGGAAGACGCGGGCTTTAGAGGCGCAACGATGAGCGCCGTCACCGCCGCCTATAAACGAACTTTGGAATTGAAAAAATAAACAGAAAAGCGAGAACGTAACGTTCCCGCTTTTTTCTTACAGTTTTTTGATATACGATCTTCTACGTTTGTGTTGGATATGTTCAAAATGTTTCCACGTTGCGCATATCGCCGTATTCGTTTCCAAGTTGAGGTTGGTCTCCATATATTTCAAGTTCGGATCTTTGAACATTTCATTGAGAATGGTCAACATGAAAACGCTCAGCCCCGTCTTGCGATATTTGGGCATAATACCCACCAAACCGAAGTCTATAGATTCGGGGCGTTTGACCGCCTTTATAAGCCGAACGAGGCAGGCAGGTGTGAGTTTACCGCCGCTTTTTTGCAAGGCTTTCCCGATCCCGGGGATACATAAACCGACAGCAACGACTTCCTCGTTTTCATCACAAACCACGATCAAATACTTCAAGCTTAAAAACAGCATAAACTGATCGACGATCTGTTTTTGCATTTCAGGCGTATAGGGAACAACGCCGTAAAGGTCTTTGTAGCATTCGTCTATACAATGGAAAAAGCCTGCGCCGTACTTTTTGATAAACGCCCGTTTGCTCATGTTTTGGCCTGCGATATGCAGATTGTACTTACTCATGGTGCGGTCGAACAGATTTTGCAAACGCTCGTTGTCCTCGATCACCGAATACAAGCGGTGTTCCAACCAGTCGACGTCCTTTTCATATCCGCAGCTTTCCACCAAACCGCCGTAGTAATCGTAGTTGTACTGTTCTTCAAAAGTCGACAAATAATCGAACCCTTCTATCAACAAGCCTTCTCTTTCCAAATCGCTGTATCCAAGCGGGCCGACCACTTCTTCCATGCCGTTTTCTTTCGCCCAATTTTCCACGGCGTCGAACAACGCTTTTGCAACCGTCTTATCGTTTCCGCAGTCAAAACGGGTAAAACGCACCTGCTTTTTGCCGTTCAATTCGTTGTACTGGTTTTGAATAATCCCTTGGATACGACCAACCGTTTTTCCGTTTTCAACCGCCAAATAAAATACCGATTTGCAGGTTTTCGAGTAGATATTTTTCTCTGTAAACAGTTTCATTTCATCCCCGTATAAAGGCGGAACGAAATAAGGGTTTCCTTTATATATCCGTAAAGGGTATTCTACAAATTCTTTTCTTTGTTTTCTCGTTTTTACTTCTATAATTTCCAACAAAAGCAACCTCCTGTCGAATAAATGTAAAGATATCCGATACCATTATTTTATCACAATCCGATTTTACCGTCAAGTATTATACAAAAAAATGTCGAAATTTGCGTATAAACGAAAAAACCGCGCGGCTCATACCGCGCGGTTTGTGTTTTTTCTTGCTAAAACTTAGTTTTTCGCTGCAGCAACCTGCTTTGCAACTTCTTCGCTAAGATCTTCGCTCTTCTTTTCAAGGCCTTCGCCCATTACGAAGAACACGAACTTGTTGATGGAAGCGCCTGCAGCTTTCAACAATTCGCAGATCTTCTTCGAATCGTCTTTGATGAAAGCCTGTTCAAGCAAGCAGTTTTCTTCGTAGAACTTCTTAATTCTGCCCATAACCATCTTTTCAGCGATTGCTTCGGGCTTGCCTTCGTTCATAGCCTGCTGTTTAAGCACTTCTTTTTCCTTTGCGATCGTTTCTTCGGAAACTTCTTCCTTGGTAAGGTAAGCGGGCTTCGTGAAAGCGATCTGAAGGGTCACGTCGTGCGCAACTTCCTTCGCCGCGTCGGTAGCTTCGCCTGCCATATCCAACATAACGCCAAGCTTGCCGCCAAGGTGAATGTAGCTTTCAAGGAAACCTTCCGTTTCGTATTTTTCGAATCTTCTAACCGCGATCTTTTCACCGATGATTGCGATTTTGCCCTTAAGGTATTCTTCTACCGTTGCGCCAGCTTCGGTTGCGCAAGCAAGCAAAGCTTCTACGTCAGCAGGGCTGTTTTTGATGATAACCTTGGAAACTTCGGTTGCGATTTCGGAGAACTGAGGGTTCTTTGCAACGAAGTCGGATTCGCAGTTGAGTTCAACAAGAACGCCTGCTTTGCCGTCGATGTAGCAAGCTACGATACCTTCCGCAGCGATACGGGAAGCCTTCTTTTCAGCCTTCGCGATCCCTCTTTCTCTCAAAAGGTCAGCCGCTTTGCTCATGTCGCCGGAAGCGTCCGTCAATGCTTTTTTGCAGTCCATAACGCCTGCGCCCGTCTTTTCGCGGAGCGCCATTACGTCTTTAGCCGTGAATGCCATAATTTTTTTCTCCTTTATTTCTATACGTTGATTTTTTTAATTTGATGAACGGGCGAATACGTCTCGCCCGTTCGTTGAATAAAAACTTACGCGTTTTCAGCCGCAACTACTTCTTCGATATCGGAAGAAGCCGCTTCTTCTGCTGCGGGCATAGCCACAGCTTCTTCGCCCTGGTTTGCTTCGATAACAGCGTTAGCGATAACGGACGAAATCAACTTGATTGCGCGGATAGCATCGTCGTTACCGGGGATAACGTAATCGATTTCATCGGGATCGCAGTTGGTATCGGTGATCGCAACGATCTTGATGCCAAGTTTCTTTGCTTCCTTGATTGCGATGTCTTCGTTGTGAGGGTCAACCACGAACATAACGCCGGGCATAGCCTTCATCGTCTTGATACCGCCAAGGTTTGCCTGCAACTTGCCCATTTCCTTCTTCAAAAGCATAACTTCTTTCTTGGGCAACACTTCGAAATCGCCGTTTGCTTCCATAGCTTCAAGCTTTTCAAGACGTTCAACACGGCTTCTCATCGTTTTGAAGTTGGTCAAGCAACCGCCAAGCCAACGGCTGTTTACATAGTACTGACCGCAACGTTCTGCTTCTTCTTTGATTGCATCTTGAGCCTGCTTTTTCGTACCAACGAAAAGAACGGTTTTGCCCGCTTTTACGGTTTCACAAACGAATGCGTACGCTTCTTCGATCAAGTTAGCGGTAAGCTGCAAGTCGATGATGTGAATGTCGTTTCTTGCCGCGAAGATGTACTTCTTCATTTTGGGGTTCCACTTTCTCGTTTGATGACCGAAGTGAACGCCTGCTTCCAAGAGCTGCTTCATAGTAATAACTGCCATAATTCAAACCTCCGTTTTTCCTCCCCGCCTTGCGTTGGCCCACAATGACGTCCGCATTGAAAGATTTTACGGACACGGATTGTGCACAATGAGCGAGTGTGAATTTTCAGCCTTACTATTTTACCATATCGGCAACGCTATGGCAAGCTATTTTGCATTCGTTTTTGGGATTTTTTGCGTTTTTTTGCACTTTTTATATCTTTGATATAGTAAAATGCCTGCGGTTTATCCCCGCAGGCATTGCTTTGCCTTATTGATCTGCAGTTTCAAAACGAAACCCTCTTAAAAAACGCACGCAAAGACACTGAAGTCGTCCTTTAAGTTCCTCTATCAAAATTCTTTATCAAAATCCGCCGTTACGGTTTCAAAACGAAACTCTCTTAAAAAACGCACGCAAAGACACTAAGTCAGGCTGCAAGATCATCTTGCTTAGTCGTCTAATTCCATTGCTTCTTCGCTGTTTTCAAAATCCTCATACTGGTGGCAGAATTCCGCAAACACTTCGTCCAACAGCTGTTCGTCCTCCAACGCTTCCAACACTGCGTCATCCCCTTCGCCCTTGAGCGCAAAGATAATCACTTCGTCTTCTTCTTCCTCGCATTCGGGTTCGGCTTTTTGGAAACAGCAATACATACCGCCGCGGTATTCGATGGTAGCAATATGATACAGCTTTTCTACCGTGCCGTCATCCGCTTCCACTTCAAAAATACGATCTTCTTCTTCGTAAACTTCGTTTTCCATTTCGTTATTCATTTGAGATTCCTCCCTTTTATTTTTCATTTTTTGTCTGGATAAATAGCTTTCGAGAATATACGACGCCGCGATCGAATCAATGGTCTTTTTTCGATCCGCGCACTTGATACCGCCCATGATCTGCGTTTCGCGTGCCTGCATCGTCGTAAACCGTTCGTCCTCCAACTCGATGGGCAGGTCGGTCTTTTCGCGCAAATACTCGATAAATTCCCGCGTTTTTACCGTCTGTATACTCTCCGTCCCGTCGTAGTTAAACGGCATTCCGCATACGATCACGCCCACGCCCTTGTCCTTGGCAATTTTTGCCAAAGCCCGCGCATCCGCGCCGATATCCCGCGTACGGACAAAAGTTTCGCAAGGCATTGCGTATTCGTTAAACGGGTCGGAAACCGCCACGCCGATTCGTTTGTTGCCTATATCAAAGGCGATCGCTCTCTTACCTATCATAGTTTTATTATACCACAAAACCCGCCGTTCGTCTATCGTTTGGCTAAATTTTTTTTCTTTTTTCCGTATTTATTTCATATCTTTTCACATACTGCGTATACAAATATTCCGTAAGGAGGAAGAAAAATGGAAAAATTTGCGATCGGGCTCGTAATCGGCGGGCTTGGCGGCGCGCTTCTCGCCGCAAACAATTATAAAATGCGTACTTTGATCAAAAAGGGTCAGGAAGAAGTGCAAATGAAGTTGGATAAATTGATGGATGAAAAAATTGAAGAAATGAACGACACCGTGGACGAAATGAAAGAAAAAGCCTCGGAAACAGTGGAAAACGTAAAGGAAAAAGCGGAAGAAGTGAAAGAGAAAGCCCGCAAATCCACCCGTAAAAAAGATACGGCAACGGCTTAAACTTTTTCTATATCATGTAAAACCCCACCCGTGAACGAGTACACGGGTGGGTCGTTTTATGCGTTTTTCCCTTTTTCAAGTTCTTCTTTCAGTTGTGCGTTTTCCGTGCGTAAGCGTTCGTTTTCCGCTTTCAACGCTTGCGCCAAACGATCGTACAACGCGTTGATCTCGTTTTCCAAACGCCGTCTTAAAAAATCACGGTCGGGCAGGCGAGAGTTTCTTCCCTCTGCATTCGTTCTGCCCCCTTTCCACACGCTTTCCGCCTCCTCTTTCAAGCCCAACTCCGCGGCGATCTCCGCGATACGTTCAGGCTCTTTTTTGAGTGTGTTTCGATACTTGTTTTGCAGGCGCAACATCAATTTATCGTCGCCGCCCGAAAGATTGAAGATGGCGCGGCGAACGGATAACCCCTTGCTCTTTTCCGCAAGAATACTCCGCAATACTTCGTCCGTCTCCTCCTTCGTGAACTCGCGGATCTTTTCCACGGACAGTTCCGATCCGTCCAAAAGCTTGACGATGCGCTCGTCCCCCTTCTCGTTTTTCATCAGCGCGTAGTAATAATTACGAACGCTCCCTTTCGCTCTGCCGTTTTGCAAACCGTAAGTCTCGAAAAGATAAGTAAGCGTTTTTCCCTTTTGTTTGCCTTCCTTGATAAAATCCACCAAACTCTTTGCTTCTTCTTCCGTGTAGCCGTTGATTTTGTTCATAATCAGCCTCCGTTTTTTTGTCTTGTGGCAGGATTATTTACACATTTTCACATTTTTATACTTTTCCACGCAAAAAAATCATATAATACCCTATGAAAATTTATTTTTTGTCCTCTCAACCCTGTATGCTCAGCCTCAACGGCGTCTTTTTCGGCGTTACCGATAAATTTGAACGGTTTGCCGAAGTTTGCCTTTCCGACCGCGTTTTTGTAAAATTCACCCCCGAGGGCGCGCTTCCCATCGGCTTTTTTATCACGGAAGAATTGCCCTCCTCCCCGCCCGTCGGCTGTGAGGTGTATCTTTTAAAGGACGGGCTCGCCGTATAC
>JAFUIT010000056.1 GCA_017468345.1 Clostridia bacterium | reverse complement strand
TAAAATTTCCACCATCGGAGATTCTACCCCCGTCAGCAAAATGCGATTTAAGGGGCGGTATTCCTCGTCGTAAACCTTGCCGTCTTTGAGAAAAATTTTCCCCTCGCCGTCCTCTGCCAAAAACTCGATAAACCCGTCCATGGCCGCCTCGCCCATGTCCGTGGGGATATAATCCGCTACTTCTTCCCAGCGTTTCACAAGCTCCCGCAAGCGGAAATGGAACAAGCCGTCGATACAGTAACTTTCAAACCCGCGTATCCTTTTGACAATATGAGCGCGGTCGTCCCGATAATCCGCCGCCACCAACGCCGTCATCAAAAGCCGTTTCTTTAAGGGCGTTAAAAGGGGCAGGGTCAGGCGTTTTTCAAAAAACGCGTACTTGTACCCCACCGCCAAAACGTCTGCGATATGTTCCTCGGCGTACTTTCTCACGTACGGGCAATATTCACGCTCCGTCTTAAAAGCGATCTCCGTATGATCCCCTTTTTTCTCCATATCGCATACCGAGGGTAAAAAGGAAAAGCGTTCGCGCACTTTCCCAAACAGATAGGACATATACAGGCCGTCAAAGCCGTTTTGCGTAATCGTTATTTCTTCCACAACATTATTGTATGCGCGGAAACCGAAATTATTTATCAGGGAAGTCAATTTGCTTGACTTGATGAAAAAAATACTTTATAATAAGGAAGATATATTATTATGGAAGTAAAAGCGGCGCACGGCCGCTTCCTTTTCGGAGGTTGTTTATGATGGATATGAAGTCTGTGGAAAGCAAATGGCAAGCAAAATGGGAAAAGACGAAACAAAACGTTTTCAATAAAAAGAGCCAAAAACAAAAGCTGTACGTATTGGAAATGTTCTCCTATCCCTCGGGGGCAAAATTACACGTAGGTCACTGGTATAACTATGGCCCTACCGACACCTATGCCCGCTTTAAAAAGATGCAGGGTTACGAAGTATTCCAACCCATGGGATTCGACGCCTTCGGTTTGCCTGCGGAAAACTACGCGATCAAAACGGGGATTCATCCCAAGGATTCCACGGAAAAGAATATCGAAACTATGGAACAGCAACTCCGCAATATGGGCGCTATGTTCGACTGGACGGCGGAAATCAAAACCTGCGAAGAAGATTACTACAAATGGACGCAGTGGCTGTTTTTACAGCTTTATAAAAAAGGACTTGCTTACCGCAAAAACGCCCTGATCAACTGGTGTCCTTCCTGCGAAACGGTACTTGCAAACGAACAGGTCATCGACGGCAAATGCGAACGTTGCAGTTCGGTCGTTCTCCGTAAAGATATGACGCAGTGGTTCTTGAAAATCACCGATTACGCAGAGGAACTGCTTTCCGATCTGGACGGTTTGGACTGGCCCGAAAAAACCAAGTTGATGCAGAAAAACTGGATCGGTAAATCGACGGGCTGTGAAATCCGTTTCGAGTGTGAAACGGGCGACGAAATCACCGTATTTACCACCCGTCCCGACACGGTATTCGGCGTGAATTACGTCGTACTTGCACCCGAACATCCCCTCGCGGATAAATTGAAAGAAGCGCACCCCGACCGCGCGAAAGCGATTGACGATTACGTGCGCTACGCCGCAGAAGCTAACGATATCGACCGTCTTTCTACCGCGCGTGAAAAAACGGGCGTATTTACGGGCGCTTACGCGACGCATCCTTTGACGGGTAAAAAATTGCCCATCTATCTTGCCGATTACGTTCTGTTTTCCTACGGCACGGGCGCGGTTATGGCGGTTGCGGCACACGATGAACGCGATTATGCTTTTGCCAAGAAATACGGCTTGCCCGTAACGCAAGTTATTCAAAAGAGAGGCGGTGAAACGATCCTCCCCTACTGTGAGGACGGTATCCTCGTCAACAGCGGCTCGTTCGACGGTTTGTCCGGCGAAGAAGCGCGCGACGCGATCGCAGCGCACCTTTCCAAGATCGGTAAGGGCGGTAAAAAGGTAAATTACCGTTTGCGCGACTGGTCGGTGTCCCGTCAACGTTACTGGGGCGCGCCCATCCCCATGATCCATTGTGAAAAGTGCGGCACGGTACCCGTTCCCGAAAAGGAACTGCCTGTGAAACTCCCCTATGACGTTGAATTCCGCCCTACGGGGAAATCCCCCCTTGCCAGCCATGAAGGGTTTATGAACTGCAGCTGTCCCAAATGCGGCGGCAAAGCGTCCCGCGACCCCGATACTTTGGACACCTTCGTATGCTCCAGCTGGTATTACCTGCGCTACCCCGACGCACACAACGACAAACGCGCTTTCTCGAAAGCGGTTGCGGATAAAATGTTGCCCGTAGACGTTTACGTGGGCGGTTCGGAACACGCTTGTATGCACCTTTTGTATGCGCGTTTCATCACGAAAGCGTTGCGCGATATGGGTTACGTAAACTTTGACGAGCCTTTCAAGCGCCTCGTACATCAAGGTATCATTTTAGGTCCTGACGGTAACCGTATGTCCAAATCGCACGGCAACGTCGTTTCCCCCGACACCTATATTGAAGAATACGGCTCGGATATGTTCCGTTTGTATCTCATGTTCGGTTTCAGCTACACCGAAGGCGGTCCTTGGAGCGACGACGGTATCAAGTCGGTGGCAAAATTCGCCGACCGTATCGAACGTTTGGTACGTAAATCGTTTGAACTGACGGGCGGTCACAGCAATATGACCTCCGCGGAAAAGAATTTGAACTACGCAAAGCACTACGCGATCAAGAGTATCACGCGCGACGTGGAAGCATTCTCGTTCAATACCTCCGTTGCCCGTTTGATGGAATACGTGAACGCTTTGCAAAAGTACGAAAACGACGTAGCGGAAAAGAACGTTGCTTTCTACAAAGCGTGCATCGAGGACCTCGTACGCATGATTGCGCCTTTCGTTCCCCATTTCGCGGAAGAATTGTGGGAAGCTTGCGGACATAAAGCGTCCGTGTTTGAGGAAGATTATCCCCTCGTAGACGAAAAAGCGCTTGTGAAAGACGAAGTGGAATACGCAATCCAAGTCAACAGCAAGATCAAGGCAAAAATGATGATCCCTGAAGGCTTATCCGACGAGGATATCCAAGATACCGTTTGCGCATATCCCGAAATTGCGGAAGCGATCGCGGGTAAGACGGTGAAAAAATGTATCATCGTCAAAGGTAGATTGGTCAATTTGATCGTCGGTTAAACAACCTATAAAAATGAAACCGCCCTGCGAGAATATCTCGCAGGGCGGTTTTTCTATTTAATCATATAAATACGGGAAGTCAGGCAACGCCTTCCATTCTTCCGTGTTTTCTAAAATATCGCTTATCGTTCTGCACGCGTCCATAAACCGTTGTCCTTTTTTACTGGTCGCATCGTCAAGCGCAACTTCGTTCGCCGTAATTGTTTTCTCTATACGGTCGATTTTCGCGCTTAAAATCAGCGTTTCATACGGATCAGAGCCTATCCCTGCCGTCGGATTATACGTATCAGGATAAGAGCGCATTTCCAAATCCCTCAACGTTTTATAAACCGTCAATTTTTCCTGCGGGGTCAAGAAATAGGTCGTGGTGAAATCTTCCACGCTTCCCGCGGCGTCCGTTTTCACCAAATGTCCTGTTTTACTTTCGTAGGAGCTATGGCCGAATATCCCCCAAGTCAAGGAAAAGGAAAAGTCCACCACCGCCATATAATCCGCAGGCTTTGCGAACGCGGCAGGGTAACGTTCCATAATTTGCACGTCTTCGTTGTAAAATTCTATTACGAGCAAATCTCCCTCTTTGAATGTAATGGTTTCTTTTTCATAGGCAGGAATATCGCAAGAACCCACGCCGTCAATATACACAAGCTTTTCGTCACTTCCCTCTATGGTTTGCACCACCCCGTAATAGGTTGTTGGCTGCATTGAAGAAGGGGGGACGTTTTTTTTCCACATTTCTTCCCACAGTTCACACCCTGCAAAGCAAAGGCATAAAACTGCGCTCAGCAGTAAGCAAAATAACTTTTTCACTTTCATGCCTCCTTTGTTTAATACAATTCACAAAGCTCCTGCAAAACCGTTTCGTCCAGCAGTTCGATCTCACCCACTAAAGGGATCCAGTACGTTGCCGCGCTCCAGTAGTTATCCTCGTAAGGGGACGTAGTCGTTTCTTCATACAGGCAAGCTACAATTTTATTGCCTTGTATCTTGTAGGTAGCCTTGACCAAAATCGTGTCCCAATATTCATTATTTGTCAAAGTCCCAGAAATAGATAAATACAAACACCCATCCTTTTCCGCCGCCTGATAGATTAAATCCGTGCCCTTTTTCACCACTTCCAACTGCGGCGGCAAATCGAGCCAGACATAGTGACCGCCTTGCAAATGCTTCCCTGCGGTGAAAACGCCGTCCGTTTCGTTTAACTGATAAGCGGTCATGTAGTCATTCGGGTCAAACCCTTTTAACTGTCTATACTGATAAGTTTCCCAAGAATATTCTGCCTTCGGATCAAAACTATGTGATTTTTCTGTTTGATAAACTGTATCCCCTTGCTTTTGCCGTTGAATAATATTGCTGAAATAGTTCAACACCTTTCCATCGGGTGAAAACTGCTTTGACGAATAACCGTATTCGTAGCCGTCCGCGTTGTAATACTCTTGAAAATCTTGCAAATTGTAATCGTCCGCGCCGATTGTTTGCATTTCACAGTCAAAATATTCGTAAGGGATTTCCACATCGGGTATTGTCACGTATTTGTGTAAGAGTTTATTCGCCTTAACCGTAACGTTAAAATGAAAGGTCAGTTCGCAATCGCTTTGCACGCTGCCATTCCCCCTATCACCTTTCACCAAATAGTGAATATAACAAGTCTTCGTTATTACTTTCGTACCGACAAAGCTTAAATGCACGGTTTGCGTATCATTGAAAGCAGGTTGGTAAAGCTCAGTCGAAAGCGGCGTACCGTCCTTTTCATAAAGCCCCTTTAAACCGATCTTTACGAATATATCAACGAAACACGCAAAATATTCGAAGACGTAATCTATCGTTTTCTCCGTTTCACCTTCTTCTCGCGATATATCTATCTTATATTCGTTACCAAGGCTATCCATGACGATGGCGTAAAGTTCTTTCGGAGCATAGACATATTCAAATTGCTTGTTATCACACCCAATCAAGCTTAAGGATATACCCAAAGCTAACATTATTGATAGCAACATTGCCCATATCTTTTTCATGCTTATCTCCCTTGACATTCCCTCGCCGTATATTTCAAACCTTACTGCCCTTTATACGTTACGTTTGCCTCCGCGACTTCCACGCGGTCCAATTTAACGGCTAAAGTCCGCCTATGTGGCATAGCCGCATCCGCGTGACCAAATTTCCCACGAACAACGTCAAATTGCACCGTCAACACATCCCCCTTAAGCGCGACCTTATTCAATACTTGTTTCCGCACGTAAACCGTAGTGTAGCAATATACCAACACCATTTTTTTGTCAAAGTCTATGTCAGGAAACTCCGCAAACACGTCATCAAGTTCATTTTGGCTTTTGATAATATAAGCTCGGCTTTGAGGTGAAGTCATATCGTAGTCTTTTAAATCTTCCCTGTAAGCGCCGTAGGTATAATGATTGTCAAGCCAGTCCGCTTGGTAAACTATGCCGTCATTGACAATAACGGCATTATACCCTACCATTCCAAACACGGAAAAGCACGCACCGAACATAAAACACATTGTCACCAAGATAAAACTTATTATCTTTTTCATCGCCTGCCTCCCCCCATTTATCTACTATCTCGTTTACAACATGCACAAAAATACCGTTTATTACTCCTGCGCTTCTTTTCGCATCTTTTCTATGCGCGCTTTGGGGATGCGAATATCGCTCTCACCCCTGCGATAATATGCCATATCCGCGTTTCCGCCGATATAAATCGGTTTGTCCTTTTTATCTGCTTTTGGCACGCAAATTACTACGATTTCCTTGCCTTCAACGCATTCCACGGTGACGTCGCTCTTTTGCAAAATATTCTTGCTGACGATCCGCGGATCGCCCACCAGTTCCCAAAACTGCGCGACAAGCCGCCACGGGTCGGGCAACTCCACGGGGTATAAAGTTTTATCCTTTTTGCGTTCAGCTACTCCAAGCAAAATTACCCCGCCGTCAGAGTTGGCAAACGCCGAATACGTTTCCCAAATACTGCGAGGCAATCCACCCACCGCCTGTTTCGCTTCAATGCGGTTCGTTTCCTTATATTGTTGTAATTTCTCCAAATCAAACATTATCTTTTCACAATCGGCAATAAGTACCGCGTTTGCTTTTTGTATTCGGCAAATCCCTCTTTCTTCGCTTGACGCTTTTCCGCCATGGGAATGCTGACAAATGTGAACAGCAACGTGTTCGCCGCTGCGCCCGCAATCAAATACCAACGGCTCGGCATCAACGCTACCGCCGCAAGCGCGATCCCCCACCACATTAAAATTTCGCCCAAATAGTTGGGATGTCTTGCATATTTCCAAAGCCCTATGCGAATAAAGCCGCTTGCTTTACCTTCCCTTTTCGCTTTACGGAATTTGTGCATTTGCACGTCTGCCGTCCCCTGCAATACCGTCGCAAATAGCGACACCGCCACGAAAATCACGCTAAGCGCGTTGATCTCCGCCCCGTAATATAACACGAAAACAAGAGGCAAAACGCAACCGTATACCACCAAAGTCGGTACCAAATGAATGCCGACGAAGTTAATAACGGGATAAAATACGCCCGTTTTTTCCTTCAGCATCGTATACCGCCAGTCTTGATGTTGCATTCCGTAAAAAGTATACGCCCAGTTCGCCGTCAAACGGACTCCCCAAACGATCACCGCCGCAAGCATGATAAGCCCTGCCACCGTCGGCTTGCCCGATACGGCAAAACCGATACCGATGACGATGGGCTGAACGCTCCAGTACGGGTCGTACACGGACGCGTTTTGAAAAAGTACACTGAATACGAAGGTCGCCGCCGTCGCAATAACGTCCGCGAGCAATAAATTCACCCAAAAGGAAAAAGGCATCCATACGTACACCGCAAGCCCTACCATCGCCGCGATTAAATATACGCTTGTAACAATCACAAAGCTGAACGCTCTGCTTTCTTTCATATTTATTGTATGCTCCTTAAATCTACTGGTGTTATTATATCACTTTTTTAATAAAATGTCAATATGTGACTATATATGTAGTATGATAGATCATAAAAAATCCTCCGCCTAAAAAGCAGAGGATTTTTTTATTTTAGTAGTTCTTCGTCCAGTCACCGTCGCTTGAATCATCGGTGTTCTTTTCCCAAGTTGCCTTTAAATGGATCGAATTGTTTGCACCGGTATGCTTCCAATCATCACCCGAAAGCGCAACGGACGTGCCGTCTTCCGTTTCCCAACCCGTAAACGTATATCCCGATCTCGTCGGCGTAGGCAATGTATATTCGCTGTCATATGCGATTTGCATGCTTGCGGTACTGCAAGAACCGCCTTTCGCATCCAAAGAAACGGTATACTTATTCGCGGTCCAATTTACAACCAACGTAACGTTTTCCGCAATCGTCCAGGTACCTTTCGTATCCACCTTTTTACCGTTATAGGTGAATTTGTCAAACGTATAGCCTTCTACAACCGCCGTCGGCGTCAAATCATAGGAATCATCATATTCAAGAGTAACCTTTCCTGTGATTTTGCCTTTGATATCTTGATAAGTAATCTCATACTTGTTTGCGGTTTCGATTGCATCAACCGTAACGTTTGCGGTCACATTATCCAACAATGCCAACTTTGCTTCGTCCCATTTTACCGTATAACCCGTTTTCTCTACGTAGCTGGGCAACGTATACTTATCGGTAAACGCCGTTCCTTCTTCGATCTCAAAAGATTTCTGCGTTTGGCCGTTCTGGTTAAATACGACCGTGTAATATTTGGTCACTTTCGTCCAACTTGCCGTAAGTTCTGCATTATCCGCAACCGTCCATACGGTGGTTGCCGTCACGGTTTTGCCGTTATACAGCCAACCTGCAAACTCGTAACCGTCGCGCGTCGCCGTCGCCATTTCACCGATTGCCGAATTGAAGGTAACCGTTTGCGAAGGTTTACTTGCCGTGCCTTCTCCCGCGTTGTACGTAAGGGTATATGTATTTGCCGTTTCTACCGCCGTAATCGTCGTATCTTCCGTAAATACAGCGGACGTATCTTTATCCCACGCAAACGTGTAACCGTCTACCGAAGGAATTTCAGGTACTTTTGCACTTTCCAACGCCGTATCCTTTTCCACTTCGTAGGTAGCAATCACCGTATCCGTCAAACCGTTCTTGAACGTTACCGTAACGTATACGGGATCGGGTGCGGGTTCCGCCTCCCATTTTGCCGTCAGCGTTACGTTATCCGCAACTTTCCAAACCGTTTTTGCCGTTACTTCCGTTTGCCCGTTAAACCAACCTTTAAAGATATAACCGCCGCGCGTTGCCGTTGCCATTTCACCGATTGCCGAATCAAAGATAACCGTTTGCGACGGCTTGCTTGCCGTACCTTCCCCTGCGTTATACGTAAGGATATAAGTGTTCGGCGTTTCGATCGCTTCTACCGTAATATTTGCCGTTACGTTGTCCAACAACTCCAACTTGGTTTCGTCCCATTTTACCGTATAACCCAGTTTTTCCGCATAGTTAGGCAAAGAATACGTATCGGTAAACGCCGTTCCTGCTTCTACTTTAAAAGGTTGCGGCTCTTGCCCTTCCTGCGTAAACAGAACCTCATATTTCGTCACTACTACGGGCGACCAAGTCGCTTTCAACGTTACGCTGCTTGCAATCGTCCATTTGCCGCTTGTAACCGTTTTACCTTCCGCGTCTACCCAGCCGTTAAAATCATACCCGCTACGCGTAGGCTCAAGCAACGTAATATCACTGTCAAACAGTGCTTGTTGCGTCTTCATAGCCACTTCACCGCCGTCGGCATCGTAAGTAATCGTATACGTATTCGGCGTTTCTTTCGCCTCTACGATGATATCCCCTTTAATATTCGTCAAAGTTGCGTCTTTCCAAGTCACGGTATAACCCGTTTTATCTTTGGGAACGGGCTTTTCCGCCTCCGAAATAGAGCCGCCTTCCTGTACTTCTATAACAACGTCCTCCTGACCGGGCTGTCTAAACGTTACCGTATACGTCTTTTCCTCGTCGGAAGTCGGTGCAGAAACCGAACTGTCAGGCGTAGACGACTCGGGCGTAAAAAGCCCGCACGAAGTAAACGCTGTCACCGTCAATGAAAGACTAAGAATCAAAAACAAAAGTTTCTTCATATCTGCTATCCCCAAATTATATTTGTCCGCGTACTCCCTAAAAAGGACGCATTAAAGCATTATTACACGAACTCTAACATATTATATCACAGATTTTTCCATTCGTCAATACCCCTTACCGATTTTATTTGCCTAAAAAATCGAGTTATTTTTGTAAAAAATAAACAGTTATCCCAGCGCTACGTCCAGTACCATCATAAACGCGAAACCAAACATAGCGCCCCACGCCCCGATCGAGTTACCTTGCTTGGTTTGCGATTCCGGTAATAATTCTTCCGCGACAACAAAAATCATTGCGCCTGCGGAAAATGCCAACAGCCACGGCTGTAAAATTTGCAAACGCGCGGCAAAAAAGTAGCCGATCAACGCGAAAATCGGCTCTGTTACCGCACTGATAAAACCGTACAAAAAGGCTTTGTGTTTGCTGTTTAACGCTGTTTTGATCGGGAGAGAAACCGCCGCGCCCTCGGGCAAGTTTTGTATTCCCACGCCGATGGCAAGCCCCAACGCCGCCACGTATGCCGCCAAAGTCTCCACGGCATATGCCGCGCCGAACGCAAACCCAACCGCCAACCCTTCGGGGATATTATGCAAAGTCATCGATAAAAACAATTTTCTTGCCCGACCGTCCGCCAACAAGCCCTGTCCTTTGTTTATCTTACATTGTCGAAAAGTCAGCATTCTATCCACGCCGACGATTAATGCTCCACCCGCTAAAAAACCGATAAAAACGGGAATGAACGCGTATCTGCCCCACCCGTTTTCCGCTTGCGACAGTGCAGGTAGCAACAGTGACCACACGGATGCCGCCAACATAACCCCCGCGGCAAACCCAAAAATCGCCGCCTGCAATCTGGGCGGTATCTCTCTTTTAAAGCAATAGACGGTTGCCGCACCCAGCACCGTCATGAAAAATATGAAGGTTATCCCCAATATTGTCATCATCGTTCCGTTCATCTTATTCCTCGTTTTTCTTATGAGTTGAGAGAATTTGCTCTGCTTTTCTCCCATTATTCAGTATATGAACGTAGAGTAAAAAGAGTGAGGAACGCAAGAAAAAACCTTGCTTAAAAAGCAAGGTTTCATATGAAAAGCGGCGGCTACCTATCCTCCCAACGGTTAACCGTAAGTACTTTCGGCGTAAAAGAGCTTAACTTCTGTGTTCGGAATGGGAACAGGTGGATCCTCTT
Organism: Clostridia bacterium; assembly: GCA_017468345.1. Classification (GTDB taxonomy): domain Bacteria; phylum Bacillota; class Clostridia; order Christensenellales; family Borkfalkiaceae; genus Scatosoma. Next base: position 599 of record JAFUIT010000056.1, on the reverse strand, counting down.
TGCCATCGTCACCGCTATGGTTATATATTCCACTCTCGTGGCTTATATACTTTTGTATTTAATCTTTCACAAAGATTAACAACTACACAAGGCTGAGCCTTGACCCTGACTTAGTGTCTTTTTCCTCACTTTTCAGTTCGTTGTCTTCTTATCCAAAGATTAACAACTACATAGCAAATCAACGAAAGTCAAATCTTTCTTTTCCATATCAGTCTTCGTATATTGAAGTCCGTAAAAATTATAGATTTTTCTTTTTTTCTGAAGAGATTTTCGTTTTAAATCAAAGCCTTTTTCTCATTTTATTGAGATCAAGCCAAACGACCTATTAGTATCGGTCAGCTATTACATTGCTGCATTTACACCTCCGACCTATCAACCTTGTTGTCTTCAAGGGGTCTTCAGGGATACCTTATCTTGAAGCGAGTTTCACGCTTAGATGCTTTCAGCGTTTATCTCAACCGCACTCCGCTACCCTGCCATGCCGCTGGCGCGACAACAGGTGCACAGTTGGTGCGTTCATCCCGGTCCTCTCGTACTAAGGACAAGCCTTCTCAAGTATCCTACGCCCACGATGGATAGGGACCAAACTGTCTCACGAC
>JAFUIT010000055.1 GCA_017468345.1 Clostridia bacterium | reverse complement strand
TCGTTCGCGTCCGCCTTAAAACGATTGTCCTTCACGTAATTCCACATCGCCGCCGTTACCGCCGTACCCGTTGCGTTGTCAAAGTCGCAAACAATGGAGGTTTCCGCCAAATTTTCGTCGTATGTGACTTCATACCCCAAATCCTTCCCAAAATAGAACGCCGTCGAATACCATCCGTCTGCCATGGGATATGCGAATTGCTTGTTTGCCGAACACTTGCTTAAAATACCGTCAAAAGATTTTACGTCCGTTTCCGTCAATACCGACTTGTTATAATAAAGGAAGAACGTATTATCCGTATAAGGCATACCGTATACCCCTTCTTCCCCGTTCACGGTGATCGTCGCCGCATCCATCGAACCTTCCGAGTTCGCTTGCGTTACTCTCGTCAACCGTTCGCCGGCAATACGCGTCAGGGCGTCCCCGTTGATCAGTTTGGAAAGTTGGTCGTTCGAGCAGGAATATACGTCCGCCGCATTTTCCACGTCGTTCAATACGCGCGTCGCCACGTCGTTTTCCCCTTGGATATCGATGACGATATTGTAATTTTTATCGGGATTTTTCGCTTTGAATTCATCCGCGACCATCGTCGCAAACGATTTATCCGCCTCCGAAACCCATACCGTCAACTTGATCGTATCGTCCATATTGCTTTTACAGCCGACCGCACCGATGAGCGGTCCGACCGCCAATGCAACACAAGTCATTTTTAAACTTTTTTTCATGTTTCCCTCCGTTCGCCCGCTTCGGGCTTTCTTTTCTTTTAGTGTTTCTTTTTCCGCGCCTTTTTATACAGAAAATCAAAAAACACCCTCAAAAAATTGAGAGTGTTTTCTTCTTTAATTTTATTACTGACGTTACGATTTTTTCAATCTTGCTCGCAACTTATCGCAAGCCGCTTTTACGTCTTGGGAAAATGCCTTGTGGTCGAATATCATACTCAATCCGAACGCAAGCGGCGTCACGAGGATAAATACGGGGAAAATCATCCAGAACCAAGGCCAGTATTTTTGCTGTCCCGCATATTGTCCAACGGGGATCACCTTGAAGAAGTCCGGACAGAACCACGAAAGGAACGTACCGATCGCGTCGTTTGTCCCCGGTCCCCAAATATACGAGCTGTTTTTGTAGTTAATCTTAAACATATCCTCGCTTCTCAAAGGAATGTATCCCAATTCGCTTTGGAAAATTTGATTTAACATGATAAACAGCATCAGCAAAAGCAACCCGATCGGCGCGGCAAGAATCCGTTTGTACGACAGCGTATGCTGTTTAAACAAGACGATAAGCAAAGGCACTGCAAGCAACATCCAGTGGTGATAATAAAAACGGACGATGTCCCAAAATTCACCAAGCTGGTTACTCTTTGCCAAAGGCTCTTGCGGGTAAAACAAAGCGATCAAGCCGCTGAGTACGCCTATGTAGAACATATAATCCTTGACGTACTTGTTTTTAACGAAAAAGAAAAACGGGAACAGCGCGATATTTGCACCGCAAATATTGACAAACCATGCGTCGCGCCACTTTCTTGCCTCATCTACCGAATAGGGAGGAATATACACCTTCAAGAAATGGAACAACAGCCCCAACGCAAGCAACGAAAACAAAACGATGTTTTGCGTTTTTGTCGATTTATTTCGAAGTAAAAAGTATAACCCGACGATACTCCCCGAAGCAAGTATCAGCCAGAAGAAATACCAAAAATTAAACATTTGTATTTCCATAACGACCTCTATTTTCACATTGTCTTTTTATATTTTACTCCTTATAAATAAAAATGTCAAGAGATTGATGAAAAAATATATGATAAAACCTTGCCAAACGGCAAGGTTTTGATATTATCTGTCGTATTCCTCGGTCAAAGTCTTTAACCAAGCGGCTTTGCGCCTGCCGAAATCCTCTACCGTAAAACGGAACGTCCAATTTTTACCCGAAACGGTAGACGGTTCGTTCAAACGAGCTTCTTCCCCAAAGCACAAAACGTCGTGCATCGGTACGATCACCGTATTCGCCTTAGTCGACATAACCAAAGCAATAACCGTTTTACATTCGTCCTCGATCGTTTCGGTGATATAGGGTACGTCCGCCTGCAGGCACTGATTTTCCAGCTCTTTTTCAAATTCCTTTCTCTGCGCCTCGTCCATTCCTTCAATAAACGAACGCAACGTATCGTTGTCGTGCGTACCTGTATACACGACGCAGTTCGCATCGGTAATGTTGGAGGGTAAATAATCATTGTCGGGATTGCCGTCAAAGGCAAAGACAAACACTTTCATACCGGGATAGCCCGTTTCCTTCAACAACGCCCTCACGCCGTCGTCGATGATCCCCAAATCCTCGGCAACGATCGCGCGTTTACCCCAAGTTTTAAACAACTCGCTTTTCGGTCCGTCCACCCATTCGCCTTCCTTCGCCGTTTCCGCCTCTGCGGGGATAACGAAATAGCGGTCGAACGCACGGAAATGATCGATACGCACGATATCGAACAGTTCAAAAGCGTAATCGATACGCTCCTTCCACCAAGCGTACCCGTCCGCTTTCATTTTCTCCCAATCGTAGATGGGATTGCCCCAAAGCTGTCCGTCCTCGGAAAACGCGTCAGGCGGCACGCCCGCTTTTAACGCAAGATTCCCCTCGCCGTCCAGCACAAACAAATCACGGCGGTATTTCCACGTTTCCACACTGTCCGACGCCACGTAAATGGGCATATCGCCCATAATTTCAATTCCTTTTTCGTGGGCGTAATCCCGCAACGCATTCCACTGCTTTAAGAATACGTATTGCGTAAACTGCCAAAACTCAATTTCCTCTTGATGCTCGGCAATATAGCTTTCCAACCCTTTCCCTTCACAATTTTTGTAAGGTTCCGCCCAATCCGTCCAAGGCGCATAGGAAAACTGCGTTTTTAAGGTCATAAACAGCGCGTAATCGGCATATTTCCCCTTTTTCAAGAAGGCAGCCCACCCTTTGTCTTTTCGGTCAAAACGGGCGAAAGCTTGCTTTAAAACGTGAATTTTGCAAGCAAACTGCTTACCGTAATCCACTCTGCGTTCGTCCGCGCTCCAATCGATTTCGGCATACTCGTTTTCTTCCAACAAACCGTCCTCTTTCAACAGCTCGAAATCGATAAAATAATGGTTTAGCGCATCCGACGCACACGATTGATACGGACTATCTCCGTAACCCGTAGGCAACAGCGGCAATACTTGCCAAATATGCATACCCGCACTTTCCAACCAATCCACAAACGCATATGCGCCCTTTCCAAGCGTACCGATCCCTTGCGAGGAAGGCAACGAGGATACGGGCATTAAAATCCCTGCTCTTTTTTTCATCTTCATATTTCTCATCTTAGGTAAAGTTTGTCCGTTTTCTCACTTTTCAATACGCGCAAGTAAAATTTGTTCAAATTTTTTCACGCCTGCAATTCTTTCTTTTTTCAGGCATTCCGCGCCCTGTGCAAGCAAAGCTTCGACGTGCTGCGCATTTCCGTTTGCCTTTGACCAAGCCGCCAAAATCCGTTTTGCCGTCGCCGTTTCTTGCTTTAAAAATCCTCGGCACGCCTGCGCGTTCGTTTCGGCGTCCTCAAGTTCTCCGCGGAGAGAGTTCATGTATACCAACTCCGCCGCGACCTTTTCCGCCTCCTCATACGGGAGGTATTCCATCACGCTGACAAGTCGGTTTAAGCACTTGCCCGCGGCAGCAAAATCTTCCTTTTCAAGATAATAGCGGTAACGCAAATCGAGAATCACCGCAAACAACGGCTCGTCCTCGCAAAGCTGAGGCAGGTCGAAATACAGCGTTTCGTCGATTTCCGCGAAACTCTTTCCTTCAAAAAGGCGACCTTGAATTTCCATCGCGGAAAGCATCGTTTTTTCCGCGTCATAGTTCCTTTTCAAACCGATATATACCGACGCATCCGTTTTTCCGCTTGCGTATTCCATCGGCGCTACGTTTAAGAGGAATAAATACCCCATATACGGCAATATCCCCCAAAGCAAATAATTGGACGAAACAAAAACCGTCGTTAAAACTGCGCAGGCAACCGTCACGAGGATAAATATACCGCTGAATATCAACCCGCCAAGCGTATATGCCGCCGCGCGCTTTTGCATATCACCGCCCGTTTTCGGCAAAACCTGCGTTTGATCGGCTGAAAACGGCGAGGCAAATCCAAACCGCTTTCTCCCGTCCTTTATATAGACTTTAAAGCAAAAACATTTTACGTATACGCAATCCATTTTTGCGGCTTTTGCAAAACAAACGTGTCCCAACTCATGTAAAATGGGAGAAAAAACAAACCCCAAGAAAAAACCGACAAGACACTTGACGACGTCCGACGTTTCACGTTGCCATGCAAAATAAAAAGTCAACAAAAAGCCCGCCACGAGCAGTAGCGTGCAAAAAATTGCGTATATTGTGGAAATTCTTCTTTTCATCCGTTTATTCCATCAATCCTTTTTTAATCGCGTATCCTTCGAGGTTATCCCGATCGCTGACGATCAAACGGGCAAAGCCCAACTTTTTCATCAATACGGAAAAGAGCACCGCGCCCCCCGTCAAAACGTCCGCCCTGCCCTTGGGCATACACGGAAGCGCCGCAATCTCCGCCACGGACATGGAAAGCAACCGATCGGCTAAATCCTGCATTTCCTCCGCCGTAATTACCGCGCCGGTTACTTTTTCGGAAGAATACGTTTCCAGCCCTAACGCTTGCGCCGCCAAAGTGGTCGCCGTACCGCCGATGGCGTAAATTTCCTCCTTTAAAGGAATTTCACCATATTCCTCAGCGGCTTTATGGGCTGTATTTTCCAGCGCGACTTTCTCCCTGCCGCACGTATCTTTCAACCGCACAACGCCGATATTGACGCTCTTTTTATAGGTCAAAACGCCGTCCTTTTTCACCACGATCTCCGTGCTTGCGCCGCCGATATCCACAACGCCGCCGTCGCGGTTTCCAAGCGCGCCCAAAATACCGATTTCCGCTTCTTCTTCCCCCGAAATGACCTCGATCGTCAAGCCGCAAAGTTCTTTTACTCGGTCAAGAAAAATTTGACGGTTTTCCGCCGAACGCACAGCCGCCGTTGCAAAGGCGAGCACCTTCTCCGCCCCTTCCGATTTTGCCTTACGGTAAAAATCGCTGACGGCTACCGCCGAACGCTCGATTGCCTCCGGCTTTAAAAGAGGCTTGTCCGCAATCCCTTCGCCAAGACGAGTGGTGTTTAAAGCCTTATATAAAACTTTTCCGTCCGCCACGAACATGAGGCGAACGGAATTCGAGCCGATGTCTATTACGGCAAATTTTTTCATATCAATCTCCTGATTCGGGAACGATGTATCCCAACTCGATCGCGGCCCAAGCTTTACCGGGACCTTCTTCGTACCAAAGCGCTTCTTCCGTGTTTTCCTGAAGCGTCTTTTCAATGTCCGCGATCTCCTGTTCCAACTGCTCGATGCGTCTATTCTTAACGCCGATCGTGATCCATTGATAAATCAAAAAGCTCAAAAGCAAAACAAGTAAGACGGTCGCCGCGGAAACGCACGCCGTTA
>JAFUIT010000054.1 GCA_017468345.1 Clostridia bacterium | reverse complement strand
GTGGAAGGTATGCAGTTCGACCGCGGCTATGCGTCCGCATACATGGTTACGAATACCGATAAGATGGAAGCTGTTATCGAAAACCCCTATATCCTCATCACCGATAAGAAAATTTCCAGCTTGCAGGAAATCCTTCCCGTGATCGAACCCCTTGCACAGCAAGGCGCTAAACTGTTAATCATCGCAGAAGACGTCGAAGGCGACGCGCTTGCGGCTTTGATCGTAAACAAATTAAAAGGCGTATTCAATTCCGTCGCAGTAAAAGCTCCCGGCTTTGGCGATAGAAGAAAAGAAATGTTGCGCGACATCGCGATTTTGACGGGCGGTGAAGTGATCTCCTCCGATTTGGGGCTTGAATTTAAAGAAGTTACCCCCAATATGCTCGGCAGAGCCGCAAGTGTACGCGTTGACAAGGAAAATACGACCATCGTTGGCGGCGCAGGCGATCCCACCGCAATCAAGGAACGTATCGTTTCCATCAAATCGCAAATCGCGGAAACCAAATCCGATTACGACCGTGAAAAATTGCAGGAACGCCTTGCAAAACTTGCAGGCGGCGTAGCTGTTATCAGCGTAGGCGCGGCAACGGAAGTTGAAATGAAAGAAAAGAAATTGCGTATCGACGACGCTTTGGCTGCGACGAGAGCTGCCGTTGAAGAAGGTTACGTTCCCGGCGGCGGTAGCGCCCTTCTCTCCGCTGTCCCCGCTGTGAAGAAGTTGGTTGCAAGCTTGAACGGCGACAAAAAGACGGGCGCGGCAATCGTCCTTAAAGCTTTGGAAGAACCCATCAGACAAATTGCGAAAAACGCAGGGCTTGACGGTTCGGTTATCGTAGATAAAGTTCTTTCCTCAAAGAAAGCAAATTACGGTTTTGACGCATTGAACAATAAATATTGCGATATGGTAGAATGCGGTATTATCGACCCTACGAAAGTTACCCGTTCGGTATTGCAAAATGCGGCGTCCGTTGCGGCAACCTTGCTTACTACGGAAAGCATCGTGACCGATATCCCTACCCCTCCCGCACCTATGGCGCCTGCAGGCGGCGATATGGGCGGTATGTACTAATTAAAACAGGAAAAAATTAAACGGCAGACCATTTCGGTCTGCCGTTTTTCTTATACCATATTTTCCAAAATCAATTTATCCGCCACAAGCGCAATAAATTCGCTGTTCGTCGGCTTTTCCGCGCCGAGATATATCCTTGCCCCGAAAATCGCATTGATCGCCTCAATACGGCCACGGTTCCAAGCGACTTCGATCGCGTGTCTAATCGCACGCTCTACCTTGCTGGGCGTCGTTGAAAACTTCTTCGCAATAGAAGGATATAATTCTTTGGTAACGCTGTTGATGATGTACGGGCGTTCGATCGTCATTTTGATCCCCTCGCGCAAATATCCATACCCCTTAATGTGCGGAGGAATGCCGATAGAAATGAAAATTTCGCTGATTTTTTCTTCGGTCGTGATCGGTTTTCGTTTCCCGATGCTCGTTTCTTTGCCAAGATCCGACTTATCCTTCATCAGTTCGCGTATGCGTTCCAACGCGGTCGGAACGGAAAAGGGCTTACCAAGATAATAAGACGCGCCTTCCGTCATTGCACGTTCGATCAACGCGTCGTTCGGAATACCCATTGCAAGGATTTTCGCGTCCGACCACGTCTTTTTCACCATACGGATAACGCCGCAGCCGTCCGTGCCTTTCAAAATCATCCCCACGATGACCAAATCGGGTTTTAATGCAAGTATTTGCTTAATTCCCTCATCACCATCATCGCCCGCGTACAAAACGTTGAATTCCTTTCCTTCCGAAAGCGCGTCTTTCAACTGGGAAAGCACCGCAACGTTTGATTCAAGTAAAATAACCGTGTTTGTTCTCATAATTGCCACCTCTTTTTTTTTGTATTTTTCTTAACGGTAGCCCTATTATAATACATGATTTTTGAAAAGTAAAGCGATTATTTTACAATATTCAAAAATATTTTTAAATAATCGTAAAATATTTTAAAATAATCGGCGCAATCTTGTCGAATTTTGTCAAAAAGCTCTTTTTATGCAAAAATAAAACCGCATATTTCATGCGGTTTCGATATTTTATGCGTGTGTTTCGTCGATATATTCGTCATACGTAACCTGACGGTCGTAGGTCTTTTTATCGTTAATTTCGATGATACGGTTGGCAACGGTATTCATCAATTCCTGGTCGTGCGACGTCAAAAGCATACAGCCCTTGTAATTGCTTAAACCGTTGTTTAATGCGGTAATTGATTCGAGGTCGAGGTGGTTTGTAGGTTCGTCAAAGATGAGGAAATTACTGCCTTCCAGCATCATTTTTGCAAGCATACAACGCACTTTTTCACCACCGGAAAGCACCTTCGCCTTTTTCAAAGCTTCTTCCCCGGAGAAAAGCATTCTGCCCAGCCAGCCGCGGAGATATTCTTCATAATGATCGTTGGAATATTGCGACAGCCATTCGACAAGGTTCAAATCACAGCCTTGGAAATATTCGTTGTTATTTTGAGGGAAATAGGAAACGGAAATGGTTTTGCCCCATTTTACCGTACCAGAATCAGGTTGTTCTTTACCCATCAAAATGTCGTAAAGCATGGTAAGAGTCGTACTTTTATTCGATACGATACCGATTTTTTCGTCACGCTGTACGGTGAACGACAGTTTTTCAAAATACCCTTCTTTGGTCAAATCTTCTACGATCAAAATATCGTTACCGATATCTTTTTCGAATTTGAAGTCGATGTAAGGATATTTGCGTAAAGACGGCTTAAAGTCGTTGATCGTGAGCTTTTCCAACTCTTTTTTACGCGAAGTTGCCTGACGGGACTTCGACGCATTTGCGGCAAATCGCGCAATGAATTCCTGCAATTCTTTTGCTCTTTGTTCGGCTTTTTTGTTTTGTTCCTTCATTTGACGGGCAAGCAATTGACTGGTTTGATACCAGAAATCGTAGTTACCGACAAACATATTGATTTTACCGAAGTCAACGTCGCAAATGTTGGTACATACTTTATTAAGGAAGTGACGGTTGTGGGATACGATGATGATGGTATTTTCAAAATCCATCAAATAATTTTCCAACCATCTTACCGTTTTAATGTCCAAGTTGTTCGTCGGTTCGTCCAAAAGCAATACGTCGGGATCGCCGAACAATGCCTGCGCCAACAATACGCGGACCTTTTGTTTTGCGTCCAAATCGCTCATAAGCGCGTAATGCCATTCTTCCCCGATGTCCAATGCATTGAGAAGTTGCGCCGCCTGAAATTCTGCGTCGTAACCGTTCATTTCGGCAAATTCACTTTCCAAATCCGCCGCGCGAACGCCGTCTTCCTCGGAAAAGTCGGGCTTTGCATACAAAGCGTCCTTTTCATCCATAACCTCTACCAAACGCTTGTAACCGAGCATAACCGTACGAAGTACCGTTTCATTGTCGTACATATTTTGGTTTTGCTGTAATACGGACATACGCTCGTTTTTATCCATAGAAACAAAGCCCTTTTGCGGTTCGATCTCACCCGAAAGAACCTTCAAAAAAGTCGATTTACCCGCACCGTTTGCACCGATGATACCGTAGCAGTTTCCCTTCGTAAATTTAAGATTTACGTCTTCAAACAATTTCTTACTGCCAAATTGAAGGGATACCCCTGTAACTTGTAACATTCAAACACCTCAAATTGATTATTAACGATAACATTATACCATAAGTTTTATGCGAAAGCAAACGTTTTCTCACCGTTCTATCCGTGAAACGCCTGCATTTTCAAAATTATTCCGCCCTGCGCCAATAGTATTTATAATGAACTACTAAATACTCCCATGCGACGTACGAAGAACTTAAATTTTCGGGTACGGGAATATACAAATTTTCTTTATCCTGACCCGTCGTATCAATTTTCCAACCGATGGGATTTAACATAATTACTTCATCAATCGGACTGTCGCAAGCGGCTGCGTCATGGCCGTTTTCGTAATGGATGGAACGATCGCAAGTGGAATAAAATGCATAGTTTGCAATTTCTTTCACCGACTTTGCGATGGTAACGCTTGCAATATAATTCGAATTTGTAAAAACGTAGCTGTTGATTTTTGTAACGCCTTCGGGAATTACAAGCGAAGATCCTTTCAAATCGGTAGGATCGTTCGTACAACCGATCAATACCTTTTCCTCGCCGTCGGTATAAATCACACAACCGTCTATGATTTCAATATTACTGTCAAATTCCTCGTAATAAAAATCCTTTTTCCAGCCGATATCCATGGTTAAACAACCGTTTTTATCCATGGACAATTCCCCAACGCGCATTTTAGATTTATCGTAAATTTCTAATAGGTTGTAACAAAAACCAAACGCTGTATTCCCAATATTTTCGACGTTTTTACCGATTTCCAACGAATACATTTCATAATGATGGTCAAAAGCGCCCTCTTTGATTTCTTTTACGTCGTATAAACGAGGAACGCCTTGGCTGTCTACTAATTCCACTTGATCGGGAATAACAACGCGGCGCGCGTTTCCATCATCAATCGGTCCTGTGCAAATTGCATAGCTGTCATTATATAAAGTAAATTCCAAAGCCGCTAAATCGCACCATGCGCATGACCAATCATTTTTATAATTATGGTCGGCAAGAGGTAACGATTTGCTTTCAATCAGCGTTTTTTCGCAACGTTTGCAACGTACAGATTCCGTTGCTCCATGCTCAAGACAAGTTGAAGAATATCCTGCAATCGTTTCTTCATCATGACCTAAAGCAGAAATTTCTTCAAAACTTTCCTGTTCACCGCAATTCACGCAATAGGATTTGATATATCCTTTCGTGATACAATCCGGCTCTACTCGTTCAGTCGTAAAAACGTGTTCCACGACAGAGTCGCCCACCTCATAGTCATCTTCTCCGCAATCGGATGAAGAAGAACTCCCCGAACTTTCCGGTTCTTCGGTAGATGCGCTTTCATTGTCAGCAGAAGACGAAGCGCCTTCTTCTACTTCTTCTTTATTACCCATTTCTTCGTCAGGTTTGGGTGTATCCAAATTTTCTATGATTGAACTGCTTTCGGTTATATCCAATTCAACGGAACTGCTTGAAAAGGTGCTTTCGTCGGTGTTGAGAGAATCAAGCTCCGTATCGTTCGCATTTTCACAACCGATAAACATCATTAAAACGGAGAATGTAATTAAGCAGAAAAATAGAAAATATTTGTTTAATTTGAGTTTCATAATCTTTGCTTTTGTATATATAGTAAAACATAAATAAAATGTCTTTGGACGTCGCCAAAGACATTTTATTTGAAAATCAATTATTTCGTAAGTTTTTCGATTTCCGTAGCAACGTCTGCAACCGTGACAAGCGCTTCTACTTCTTCGTCGGGGATAGTAACCCCATATTCATCTTCAAGCTGGCTGAGAAGTTCAACAACGTCCAACGAGTCAGCGCCCAAATCGTCAACGATTTTCGCATCGGGAGTCACTTTCTCAACGGGAAGGTTAAGCGCTTCAGCAAGCATTTCTTGAATTTTTTCTAACATAATAAATATCCTCCGTAATTTAAGTCATTCTCATGACAATAACATTTTAATATAAATAATGGAAATTGTCAAGTATTTTTCCGTAAAAACTGCAAATACGTCACTTCGCCTTGATTTTCATGGATAAACCGATACGATTTTTCTTGACGTCCACTTCTTTAACGCGTACCTGTACGATTTGCCCGACTTTTAATACTTCGGACGGATGACGGATATAACGTTCGGTAATTTCGGAAATATGCACCAAGCCGTCCTGATGCACGCCGATATCAACGAATGCTCCGAAATCTACGACGTTTCTTACCGTACCCGTCAATTCCATACCGACCTTCAAATCCTCGATACCCATAATATCTTTACGAAGAATAGGCGCGGGCAACCCCTCGCGAATATCTCTGCCCGGTTTCATAAGTTCGGTCACGATATCGTTTAAGGTCGCTTTGTCAAGTTCAGTTTCCTTTGCTGCCTTTTCTTCGCCGTATGCTTTGATTTTTTGGCGCAAATCTTCAATTCTGCGCGCTTTTACATCCTCTTTTGTGTAAGAGAACAAGGAAAGCAGTTTTTCCGCTTTTGCGTAAGATTCGGGATGCACTGCGGTATTGTCCAAAATGTTGTCGCCGCCGTCAATACGAAGGAAACCTGCGCACTGCGTATACGCTTTTTCGCCAAGTTTCGGCACTTTCAAAAGCTGTTTACGCGATTTAAATTTCCCGTTTGTTTCACGGTATGCAACGATATTTTTTGCGACTGCCGAATTTAACCCCGCAACAAATTTCAACAGCGAAACGCTTGCCGTATTTAAATCCACGCCGACGCTATTTACACAGTCTTCTAACACGCCCGAAAGCGCGCTGTCCAAACGTTTTTCGTTCATATCGTGCTGATACTGACCTACACCGATGGATTTCGGGTCGATTTTGATGAGTTCTGCCAAAGGATCTTGCAAGCGACGGGCAATAGAAACCGCACTGCGC